>JAIDTS010000389.1 GCA_029060585.1 Muribaculaceae bacterium | reverse complement strand
CCGGGTCCTGAAGAGGCCAGCACGAAATATACACCGCTCGGCACTCGGTTGAGGTCCATGCCGCAGACGTCCCACTGGACGCGTCCGGCAGTGGCCGGTCCGAGCTCTCGCACTATATTGCCGGCCGAGTCGGCGATCTTCACGATGCAGTCTTCCTCAAGGCCGTCGATGACGACCCATCCATAGTAGTCGTGGCGTACAGGATTGGGATATGCCCTGACTTCCGTCGATCCGGAAGCGGAAGCCTGACCACTCAGATAATATTCGCAAAGTCCGGCTGATGTGGCGATCATCAGCGAGTTGTTGTCGGGATTATATGCCGATGCGTAGACCATGTCTGAAGGGAGCATCGAGTTGTCGGTGTCGATTTCCTGTATGATAGTCTTGCCGTCGGCCGAAGTGCAGACGAGCCCGCCTCCCGAGAGGGAGAACCATTTGCGCCCCAACGCGTCGATGGAGATATCGTTGACAATCGTGCCGGATAGCAGATAGTCGGCAAGGGATGTGCCGTCGTTGCGGCTCACCTTTATCCTCGACACCTTACCCGGGGAGGAGAAGGCATCGCGGGGGTCGAAGGTGAACACACCGTTGTCTGATCCAATCCATACGAGTCCGGTAGCCGGATCCTCCACGGCACAGTAGAGATAGTTGACGCTGAGCTTTCCGTCGGCATCCTCCATCTCCTTTGTGTTTATGAGGCTCTGTCGGTCGTCTGACGTATGTTGTGGCGTCCCGTTGTGGTCGTAAACTACGAATGGACTTCCGTATTTATTGAATGTGAAGCAGACCACCATGTCGCGGTTGCCCGAAAAAGAGAGGGGATAGGCGGCAACCGATTTGTTGCCGATAATTCCATCGAGCGTCACGGCGATGAACGGACGGAATGTCTCCGGGGATACACTTGCCAAACGGCTTTCCTTCGGCCATATCCACAGTTCGTAGGAAAAATGGTCTTCATCATCGGTGTTGGTGTGGGCTACGACGAGATTGCCATATGTGTCGAAATGGGGATTGGCGACGATGAAGGCGTTCTTCCATCCGGCATATGGCCCGCGGAGCGAAACGTGTCCCTCCATATCGGGATTATCGTCGGAGCGCGTCATATGAAGCAGCGACGACATGTCCTTGATGTTATAGCGAAGAAGTCCGTTGAGAGCCGAGCCGAAATAGAAAACGTCAGGGTCGTCGGGATCCTGTGCGATTCCACATGGGTTGGTAATGCGGTATTTCTGAGCAGGGTCGTGATATGGAAGACCGTACATGGTCCAGACGCCGTCCCTCAGACCGGATAGGAGCAACGGGTTGCGGGCGAGATGCGATGCGAAATTCTGGTTTTGTCCGTGCGTGTCGGCGAGCATGCCGTGCTGCGGGGTATACAACAGCGCGTCGCTTCTGAAAACGGCGGGAGCATCCGGGCGCGACGGCTCGGATGTGACCGTCCATGAGTTGTCGGCGTCACGGACAAGCGAGTAGAAACCATCCCGTGACTTTGAGAAATAGAAATTCCTCAGATCCCACGAACCGCACTGCACGCCTTTGTCTTCATCGCGTTTTGGAATCACGGTGCGCTGTCCGCTCTCGCGGTCGATCTGGACTACCTGTCCGCTCTGAATAAACAGAACGCCTTGCTTGTTGACGGTAGGGGTGGACTGTATGTAATTGCCCGATCCCACAGCCTTAGGCGCCGGAGTCCCCGGGGCCCAGCTCATGATGTAATGGTCTTCCCTTCCGTTTGTGCGCTTGGATACGATGCATTTCGAAGATGAGAGTGGAATAAGGCGGTCGACCTCGCTTCCACCGAACCAGTCAAGTTCCTTGAAATCATCCATCGATATGTGGCGGGAATCGGCGCTGTCCCAATATAGCTTTCCATCATGGACCAACAGGAGCTTGTCGTCGATGCGCGCCATCCAGTCTACCGGGGTTCCGTAGATGCCGCTTGAGGCAATCTCGTTCCTCTTGTCGTTGACCGCGATATATCCGAAGTCTGTAGCGAGATAGGCCAGATTGTTGTCAGGATCGAATGATATCGACCTCACTTCCTTGGATGACGTGAGGTTGACGTTCTTAAGGTCGGGCAACGTATGAGAGCTGCCGTCGTCGTAGAGAATCTCTATGGTCTTGTCGTCGTAGACTATAAGCAGGTAGTTCTTTTCCGCATTGTATGCGGCGAGCGATATGAGAGAGCCGTGGAGGAAGTTCTGAGAGTTGTAGGGGCGTATCTCGCCGCTCTCCTTGTCAAGGCAGAAGAGAAAGCAAAGCTTGTCGCTGTTGTCGGGCAACTTCTCGTCCTGATACTGGGCCTGCACCAGAAAATAAGTCTTGTCGGGGGTGTCGAACACATTGTCGGTGACGTCGTCAAACGTATTGTAGATCCGCCAGGATGAAGAGTCGGCCGCCTTTGCCCCGAAAGCAAATATCAGGGATACGCACAGCGTCGACAGCCACTTCATCATTGCGGATATGGCGCGGGAACGATGTGATATGGCGTTTTTCGCGTCATCGCTCATCTCGGCGAAGCATATGCCAGACTCCTCGGGGATGAATATGGGATCGTAGCCAAATCCGTGTGAACCGCTTCTCTCAGTGGCAATTGAGCCTTCGACCGTGCCTTCGAAAATGTGCTCCTCTCCGCCAAGGGAAAGAGCCACGCAAGTGCGGAAGCGAGCCTTGCGGTCTGAGACTCCTTCAAGATTGCGGAGCATGAGGTCGATATTCCTGTCGGGATCGCAGTCCTCACCCGCATATCTGGCCGTATGGACCCCTGGCGCACCTCCGAGCGCGTCGACGATGAGCCCGGTGTCGTCGGCAAAACAGTCGAGACCGGTGGCCTCCTTGATGGCGCGCACCTTAATCAGTGCGTTGCCTTCAAGAGTGTCGGCGGTCTCCTCTATATCGTGGTGATAACCGATGTCCCCGAGACTTAGGATCTCGAGGCGGTCGCCCGCAATGGCGCGGGCCTCGCGCAGCTTTCCTGCGTTGTTGGTGGCCATCACCAGTTTTCGTCTATCTGTCATAAGTATCAATAAAGCGTGTGTTATTATAAAATTAACGAAATAGGAGGCGCTTTATTACCTTTTCCGACGGCGAAGGGACGCTGTCATTGCCGACAGCGTCCCTTTTAAATGTTTTTTAAGACTTTCAGATCACGATGTTGACGATGCGTCCCGGCACAACGATCACCTTCTTGGGGGTCTTGCCTTCGAGCCACTTAGCGGCTGCCGGGTCGGCGAGCGCGGCGACCTCTACTGCAGCCTTATCGCTTCCGGCGGGCACCTCGATGTTGAAACGCATCTTGCCGTTGAACTGCACGGGATATTTCACGGTGTCTTCCTTCAGGGCCTCTTCGTCCCATTTCGGCCACTCGCTGTCGGCCACGCTGCCGTCATGCCCGAGCTGATGCCAGAATTCCTCGGCGATGTGGGGCGCGAATGGCGCGATCAGACGTGCGAACTCATCCATCGACTCCACGCTTACGGAAGGGAGCTTGCCGAGTTCGTTGACGGCGATCATGAACGCTGCCACTGAGGTGTTGAACGAGAAGTTCTCGATATCCTGGCTCACTTTCTTGATGAGCGTGTGCATGATCTTCTTTTCCTGAGCGGAACGCTCCGCATCCGAACGTTTACCGAAGATGGTCCAGAGCTTGCGGAGGAAACGGTTGACACCGTCGATGCCATTGGTGTCCCATGGTTTCGACTGCTCAACAGGACCGAGGAACATCTCGTAGAGGCGCAGCGTGTCTGCTCCGTATTTTTCAACGATTACGTCGGGATTGACAACATTGAACATCGATTTCGACATCTTCTCCACAGCATAGCCGCAGACATACTTGCCGTCTTCGAGGATGAACTCCGCGTCAGCGAAGTCGGGGCGCCATGCACGGAAGGCGTCAAGGTCGAGGATGTCGTTGCTTACGATATTCACATCGACACGGATCGGCATGGTGTCGTATTGATCTACGAGTCCCTTGCTTACGAACGTGTTCGTGCCCTTGATGCGGTAGACGAAATTGGTGCGTCCCTGGATCATACCCTGGTTGACGAGTTTCTTAAATGGCTCCGGGCTCACCACAAGACCGAGGTCGAAGAGGAACTTATTCCAGAAGCGACTGTAGATCAGGTGTCCGGTGGCATGCTCCGCGCCTCCGACATAGAGGTCGACATCTCGCCAGTATTCATCGGCCTCGCGGCTGACGAGAGCCTCGTCGTTGTGAGGGTCCATATAGCGCAGATAGTAGGCCGAGCTTCCGGCGAAGCCCGGCATAGTGCAGAGCTCGATGGGATATCCTTCGGGAGTCTTCCAGTTTTCGGCGCGACCGAGCGGGGGTTCGCCGTCGGCTGTCGGCAGATAGCTGCTAACTTCGGGGAGGAGGAGCGGAAGGGCCGACTCATCCATCAGATAAGCTACACCATCCTTGTAGTAAACGGGGAAGGGTTCGCCCCAGTAGCGCTGGCGTGAGAAAATGGCGTCGCGCAGGCGATAGTTTACCTTCACGCGGCCTATTCCCTTCTCGGAGATGTGCTTCTTTGTCTTTGCGATAGCTTCCTTCACGGTGAGGCCGTTGAGGTCAAGGTCAGGACCGCAGGAATTGCAGACGATACCTTCCTTGGCGTCGAAGCTTTCCTCCGAAACGTCGGCCCCCTCGATGAGAGGGATGATCGGAAGATTGAATTTCTTGGCGAAGGCATAGTCGCGCGAATCGTGCGCCGGAACGGCCATGATGGCACCGGTGCCGTAGCCGGCGAGCACGTAGTCGCTCACCCAGATGGGAATCTCCTTGCCGCTGAGAGGATTGACGGCATAAGAGCCGGTGAACACACCTGTCACCTTCTTATCGATCTGACGCTCGCGCTCGGTCTTGTGTTTCACTTCGTTGAGATAAGCCTCTACGGCATCCTTCTGCTCAGGTGTTGTCAGCATCCTTACATATTCCGATTCCGGGGCGAGCACCATAAACGTCACTCCGAATACGGTATCGGCACGGGTAGTGAAGATTTCGAGCTCTATGTCGGAATCCTTCACGGGGAAACGCATCTCCGCGCCCTCGCTTCGGCCGATCCAGTTGCGCTGGGTCTCCTTGAGCGAGTCGCTCCATGCCAGATCATTAAGGTCGTCAAGGAGGCGAGGAGCGTAGGCCGACACGCGGAGACACCACTGACGCATCAGTTTCTGCTCAACCGGGTAGCCGCCACGGACACTGAGACCCTCGGAGACCTCGTCGTTGGCGAGCACAGTGCCAAGTTCAGGACACCAGTTCACCATAGTCTCGGCCTGGAATGCAATTCGCCAGTTCATCAGCGTGTCGCGCTTCTCTTTCTCTGACATGGCGTTCCACTGCTCGGCCGTAAAGAAAAGCTCCTTGGTCTCGGCTGCGTGGAGTCCCTCCGTGCCGTGCTTCTCGAGATGTGCGACGAGTTCGGAGATAGGACGGGCCTTGCCGGCTTCGGTGTCGTAGTAGTGGTTGAACATCTGCATGAACGCCCACTGGGTCCATTTATAGTATTTCGGATCGCAAGTGCGCACCTCACGGCTCCAATCGAAAGAGAATCCGATCTTATCGAGCTGAGAGCGATAGCGCGCGATGTTGTCGGTGGTAGTCTTTTCGGGATGCTGGCCTGTCTGGATTGCATATTG
>JAIDTS010000388.1 GCA_029060585.1 Muribaculaceae bacterium | reverse complement strand
GAATATTGCCCGCAAGAACCTGAGATAGATGTTTTCTTGCTTCCGGAAGATAATGATGGGAAATGAAAGTGAAGTCCTGAAGAGATTCCTTGGATATTTTTCCCTTCTCAAAATCTTTTTTGGCCCGGCTGTAGGCGAGTCCGTCGGCGGTGATGGCAAGTACACTTGTGGTCATGTCTTCAGATGAATAAGGCTCTCCCATCACATAATAGGCACCGGTTATCTTCTCGTTTGCCAATTCCTCTACAAATGAATCGATTCTCCTTAGTTCCTCGACAGTATATGTGCCGGATAAAGTGGAATCAAGCTTAAGATCCCGATGAAAACCGAGACTTATGATCCGGCTCTTAAGAGAAGATGTGTTTTGAGAGGGATCTGCAATCGCAGAATGGAGACTTTCAATCAGCGCGTTATATTTCTGACGCAGTCCGCTTTCTACATAAGGAGGAGTGAGATGAGTGACAATCACCGCGTGACTGCGGCGCTTTGCTATTATCGCCTCTCCGACATTGCCTGTAGTATAGAAATAGAAATGCGGACGGTTGCCGACAAGGACTTCCGCCCAGTCAGCCTGGGAAAGTCCGGCATTCTTGCCGGGAGTGAACTCAAGGTTTCCATGCGTCCCGAAATGTATCAGAGCATCTGCGTCAAACTCCTTCTGCATATAAAGATAAGGAGCGATATAGCTGTGCGGGGGCACTACATCGACACCGTGCACCAGCTTGAAGTCATCGTTTCCCAAAGCGGGACGCGGCTGGGGAAACAAGAGCACGTTCCCATATCTCAGGGCTGCTACTGCGATACTGTCGCCTCTTGCCAGCAGACTCCCCGGAGCCTTTCCATAACGTTTTTCCACTTCCGCATATTTCTCCGGAAGAAGTGTCTCTTTAGCCCATTTCTCGTAATCCTCCTTCTTTATCCACAAAGGCTCGCCATCGTTCATGAATTTCTCCTGTGCAGCCGGGGCATAGTCACCCATGACGCTTCCCTGCTTCATTATCTGATGTCTGAATTGCTCAAGTGACTCAGGGAGCCCCTGCACATTATATCCTTCTTTTTTGAGTCTTTTAAGGAAGTTATAAAGCGAGGGAACGACTTCCATTCCTGAAGCAAGCAGAGCATCTTTGCCGGGAGACTTGAAATAACCGATGGCAACTTTCTTTTCAAAGTTAGGTTGCTCACGAAGATTCATGAATCGCTCAAACTGACTGATAAAGGCATTCATCCTCTCATTGTCCGGATTATAAAGCAGATATCCTTCCGGCGATGGATCCTGAGTGGAAATGCACAACGGAGTCATTCCTCCGTCTATCTCCGGGACTACGATACGGGCGTTGAGGGTTCCACCTCCCATCGGATTATTTACATCAAGCCACTCCTCCCTTGACTGAATGAGCGGATATGGCATAAATAGTGGAATCTTATTATCATATGCCCAATTTATAAGGGAATCGTTGCCAAGCCGACCCATAGGGAGATATATTATCGCATGAGGATTGACCTCCTTTATCATTCTTGCGCGCGACTTACCGGTAGCGGTAAGGGGATAGACATTATAGCCGTCACCCGTCAATCGGCTCACGAGGGTGTCTATATGCGCGCGGTTATTCTCAACCGGGAAATTCACACCTGACACAAAGGCGATGTTTTTCCCGGAAGGAGCATACAGACCTTTGCCCTTGAGGTATTCGGTCAGTTGCTGCGCCGTCTCGAAATACTTGCCACCTTCCAGATGATAGAACATATTGGCGGGCATCGCAACCGGAGGGTCATAACCCTTGTCTCCCAAGCGGCCGGGAGTAGCTATGCTCCTGACATAGCGCAGCATGTTCCTATAGTTTTCCCTGCAGGGATTGGAAAAGTAGCGCTGAAGCTCTTCGGTCTGCAGTGAATCAAGATTATGGTTTACTACAAAACTGAAATTACGCAACGTGTTTGTAAAGACCGGTATACCCATCCGGCCAGCCCTGTCGAGCGACAGCAGTTGCACAGAGTCGAGATACAGTCCACGTCCATACATGAGCACAGCGTCGTATCGGTCGAAATCATTCGCTTCCTCCATGCCTACACATGTAACCTTTATATTTCGGCTATCATTGTTGAGGATTATCTCAGCCTCCTGCGCTGGCAGCGGATTGACCACCAGAACGCGGGTAGGCATGAGCCATGCGGCATATATCAACCAGCAGACTGCCACAGTCAAGAGAGACAATACTGCTATAAGGGATATCTTTCCGACCCGAGACATAGTTTATTATAGATTTTCCTTAATAAAAACGGCTTTTTGAGAGGCGGCATCTACAATCGGAGCAGCCATCGCCTCCCTTATATGATCGATATAAATATTCTGGATTTCCGGAATCTGACCTAAACCCTCGATAATGGCCTCAGCCTTGAAACCATCCTTCTCAAACTGTTCGCGCCATTCTATATCAATGTCATTGCGTGCATGATCACCTGCAACAAACATAAACGGCACAAGACAAACTTTTTTCACTCGGTCCTTCTTAAGTTCGGCTACTGTTGTTTCATATGTGGGATAACCCTCCACTGTAGCCACATGGAAACTGCCTGCATCAGCAGCTCCGAACATATAATCAATCTGGGAATAAATTGCGGTGGCAGGAGTGGAGGTGCCGTGACCGACCAATACTACAGCACTGTCTTTCCCTGCATGATCGCTGTAGCGGTTTTTCAGTACCTCCACTGTTCTCTCACAATCGGCGATAGAATACAGCAAGGGGCGCCCCACACGAATTTCCGTGAAGAAGGGCGACATCATTGCGGCTTCCTGACGAAGGACCTCAGTCTCTATTCCTTCGATGACATTGGTACCCTGTACAATTACATGGGTATATCCGTCGGCAGCAAGCCTCAGAAGAGCCTCCTTTGGAGTATTCTTCTTAATTCCACGCTTGGCCAGACGGTTAATTATTATCCTTGAAGTATAAGCTTCTTCTACTGTTATTCCCGGGAAAGTCGATTTTACCTTATCATTTAAAGCGTCAATCGTCTCAGCACGTGTCTCATCGACGGTAGTACCGAAGTGCACCATCAGAATAGCGGTCTTCCCAGCTTCTGAATTCAACGGGTTCCGGGCATTTACCGTTAACGAAAGCATAATCGAAAGAAAAAAAATCAGTTTTTTCATGCTGTCCTATATTTGTGGTTTCGTCTCCCGGAGTAATTCACATCACCCCGGGAGACATTGGCAAAATTTTGAAAAACTGTCTATACTTTAATATTGAAGTCGTTTGGACTTATTGAAGTTGTTTCGACTTATTTTTTCACGTCTTCGACCACGCGGATCTGCTCGAAATAATATCCTGCCGCCATGGTGGCTCCAAGCGAAGTCTGCCCAGAAGCCACGTCGTAAATGTATATCTGAGGCTTCTGTCCTTCGGCATCGACTCCTATATAGGCCTTATGGTTGACATAGGCCATTCGGGAAGAGAAGCGGCCGCTACTGTAAGCAAGGCGCTGTCCATTGAACGTAACCGGAGTACTTGACTTAGAGACCACGTCGATAACCGTATAATAGTGACTGAACGCATCTATGTCCGTTCCAAGCTTGTCTTCGCGAGCGTAAGCCATAACCTTATTATTGCCAAGATACATTACCGAGATCAGTTTTCCATCGGCAGTGAAACCGTCATAGCTCTGATCGAAAGACGTAGAGTTGGCAGGAATCTTAAGCAGATGGCTGTGCTCGTTGCCATCAGCATCGTCAGTCACACATGCTATATAGAGATTGTTGTTGCCGTCAATGAAAGTAGTTGTCTGAAGCAGTTCGCCGTATGCTGTACCGACCATCTCACAGTCAAGGAAGCAGGGAGTGTCGCTTTCAACATTCATTGTGGCTGGATCAATGACAGCTGTCATCATAGGAGTAACACGTTGTCCTCTCTTTCCACCTGTCTTTGCATAATAGAAATAGAAGAGTTTATTGTCTGAAGCACGATAATTGAGAATACCGGCCGTTGTATAGATCTCACCTCCCTCTGGCATCTTGACATCGAGATTTCCTTCGGCAATAATCGTCATGTCATCGGCATTCAGCTTAGTCCAGACTATCTTATCTCCTTCTCCATTTGAGGCCATGATGACAAGAGTATTGTCGTTGATCCAGGCATGGGTATACTTTCTGGTGGAATACGTGTTTGTCTGGAAGCGGCGTTCCTTGACCACTTCTATTTTGTTGTCAGTAATAGTATACTTTGCGAATCGGTCGCCGGATACAGGCACCTGATAGTAGTATGCACCTTTAAGTATAGTCTCGAGAGAGAGGATTGAGTTGACCTCTGTTCCCTGACCTTGAAATGTTATTTCCGGTTGGTCTGCCTCAAGGGAGTTGACGCTGCGGACGAGAGTCTGCACGTCACGACCCATACCACCGTGGCGGTCGAGCGCGACCCAGAGGTCGAAGTGATAGTCCTGAATGATGGTAGGATCCTCTTCAGGTTTGGGATCATCTTCATTTGAACATCCTGTCATGCCGAAGGCGATGAAAAGCGCCATGAACGACATCAGAAGAAACTTGATTTTTTTCATTGTGCTATATTTATTAGTTAATGAATATTCTGAATTTTGCAGCGAAACTACGACCCGGTTTCTGAAGCATATAGTTGTCGTAGGCTAATCTGTCGAATACATTATTGCATTCCAGCGACAGATTGAACCTGTCTTTCTTCCAAGAATAGGTTATGGAAAGATCCGTGATATTCTGGTTAGGGATACGCGCCTTTGAAGATAAGGCTCCGAAAGCTTCCCAGTTGAGGAAATACCAGTGTATATATTGATATGCTGCTCCAATCCTGAGACGATCCTCTTTTTCAATAAGCGAATTGAAAGTATATGACACATCCACGTTGCCGAACATCCAGGGACGGTTTGGCACACGGTTTTTGTATGTAGCCGAAGGATTTCCGTCGGTCTTGTACTTCTTGAGGTCACGGGCATCGCTCCAGCTGCCGTTCAGTGATATCTGCAGTTGACGCCGCCACCAGTATGATATCTCGAAGTCAAATCCCTTTATATCAATAGCGGGCTCGTTGACATACTGCATCATTCCATCTCTTTCTGATACAGTGGCTCGGATATAGTTCTGCACATGACGAATGAATCCGTTGGCCTCATAACTCAGTTGATTGTCATCATCAGCCATCCAGGTGCCGAATAAACCGAGATTATAGTTGTTGCTTGTCTCCGGGTTCAACGCCAGATTTGCATATACCGTCGTTCCGTTTCCGAGAAGTTCCCGAGACAGAGGAAGCCTGACGCTATGTTCGTAAGACCCTTTGACCGCCAACTGTTCCCATATAGTATATCTGGTTCCTATTCCTGCGCCCCAATAACTTTTAGAATTCTTTTTGTCGATTTGGTCAGAACCGGTGATGGTAAAGTCATCAGACTGCTCAATTGAGAGAGCATTTATATAATCCTTTACAAAATAAGAGGTTTGCCATTTCTGATCAAAAAAAGACTGGGAATATGTAAGAGAGAGGATATGCTTGGTGACAATATCGTTGGAGGGTTCAAAAAACCTGTCAGCCCTGTCGTATCTTTCGTTGCCACGTCTGTTAAGCATATAATTGAACGCAAACGTGTGATGTTCGTTTACGTTGTAGTCCACGCC
>JAIDTS010000387.1 GCA_029060585.1 Muribaculaceae bacterium | reverse complement strand
CAGGACTCGAACCTGCGACCTTTGGGTTATGAGCCCAACGAGCTACCACTGCTCCATCCCGCGGTGTGATTGCGAGTGCAAAGTTACAACATTTTTCACCCTTTGTCAAGTGTTTTCGTGTTAAAAAATATTAACGCGAGTCAAATTCTTTATTTTCTTATAGTAAAAGCAGCGCATGAATAACCGCCACCAAACACCATAAGCGACACAGTATCACCCTTTTTCAGCTCATTCTGATGCTGAGCGAGCACCAGGGGAGCACTTGCGCTTCCGGTGTTGCCGAGTTCTTGAATGTTATTGAGGAAACGGTCCATCGGCATATCCATCATTCTTGCGAGCTGCTTTACGATTCGCATATTGGCCTGATGGGTGATGAAATAGTTTATGTCATCTTTCGAGAGCCCTGCATCCTCAAGATTCTTCTCAAGGGCATACTGCATGTATTTGACCGCATACATAAACACGTCTCTGCCGTTAGGCATAGAAATGCCGCCTTCCTTGGGACGAAGCATAACTCCGTCGGGACCGGCACCTATCTGGCCTACACCTTCTGTATAGACCGATAGAACCTCAAGATCGTTGTCAGATTCCTTTTCCTCACTAAGGAAATATGCAACTGCGGCGTCGCCCCAAAGGTGGCCGGCCTTCGGATCGTGGTCGTTTGAATAATAAGAATTGTGTTCGCTGCATATGAGAAGAGCGCGTTTTGCCTTGCCCATAGCGAAGTAGCCCTCGATGATTTCCAGTCCGTTGACAAACGAGCTGCAAGCGGAAGATGCATAGACGGCCTTGGCGCCCTCGATGCCGAACTTACGCTGCACCCGATGAGCTGCCGTGCCGACGGTATCATATGCGCAATAGTGGGCGGCGACAATCAGATCGATGTCCTTAATGGAATAGGGAAGGCGCGGAAGGGCGTTCTCAACTGCCTCAAACGCCATGGTGTCGACATTCTCATCTTCTGAGCAACGGCTCCGGCTCTCGATTCCGGTGCGCTGCATTATCCAGTCTGCATCAAGTCCGTTCAACTCCTTGAAGTATTCGTTGGAGATTCTGTTGGAGGGTATGTAATGGCCAATTGCGTTGATATACATATGCTGTGTTTTAGTAATTGGTTGCCTGATTTCTATATGGTAAGGATGACTTATCTCTTCATCAGCCCTGAGAGGAGGATGGATACGATCGATTTAGACAGTTCGTCTTTTTCGACTCCTATTTCGGAGAGGTCGTCGCGTATGTACGGAACGTCGAGTCCCTGGATCGTCTTGGTGATGATCAGGGCTGTGCGAGGAATGCTCTCTATTTCAAACAGTCCTTCCGACACTCCTTCGGCGAGAACCTGCTGGAGAAGGATAGTCTCCTTTCGGCTTACAATCCTACGTGCCCTATCGACCTTCCTGACATCGCGGAAAAACCATGCACGCAACGATCCATTGCGTGAAACCACCTCACGCATTGTCTCGAAGTGGGCATCTATATATTCCTTCAGTTTCTCGTCGGCGGGAATGGGTTTCGCCACAATGGCGCGGAGCTGGGAGAGTGCTATATCAGTCTCCTGCTCTATGACGGCATTGTAGATGTCGCGTTTGCTTTTGAAATAGGTATAAATTGTACGTCGCCCCTTTTCCGAAGCGGAGGCTATGTCGTTCATAGTAGTATTCTCGACCCCTTTTCTTGCGAAAAGCTGTCGAGCTACTTCAATGAATCTTTCCCGTGTCTTGAGTCCCACGCTTGCGATGTTTTTGGGTTATAGGATATAAAAATTGCACAGATGTGCTTTATTGTGCAAAATTAATCAAAAAAACTTCGAAAACCAAATTATTTCCCAATAATCGGCAGCATTTCAGGCAGAGGTTCGGTTTCGACCACAATTTCCTCCTTTGAGACGGGATGTATGAATTCAATCCTCTTAGCGAGAAGCGATATTCCTCCACCCGGATTTGACCTTCTCGCTCCGTATTTAAGATCACCCTTGATTGGAGTTCCTGTTGCAGACAGCTGGGCTC
>JAIDTS010000386.1 GCA_029060585.1 Muribaculaceae bacterium | reverse complement strand
GAATCCTTACTTCTTCTGACGGATATCCCAAAGCAAGCACATAACGCGGCTGAAAACGCTCATCCAGTGCGAGAATCTGCGATACCAGGGGTGCATTGAATGCTTTTATTATACAGCCTCCGAGGTCGAGTGTACGCATTCCAAGACAGATGGCCTCAAGCTGAAGGCCATCGTCACACAGACACTCTTTACCGTAATATGTGTCGAGACACTGGATAAGATATGCTGCCGGACGCTCGCCTGGTTCCGGACCGTCCCAATCCTTAAAGTATCCTGCCCATTTCAAGGCAGGGAAGATTTTCTCCCTCAGTTCCGGGTCATTCACTATAACATACTTAAGAGGCTGGGCGTTGCGTCCGGAATGACAATAGCGGGTCAGTTCCACGAGACTCACCAATGTCTCCTTCTGTATAGCCACATTCTCCTTAAAGCGTCTGACCGTCCGGTCTTCCGCTATAAGCCTCCGCAGGCTTTTAAAATCGATGATCATACTCCAGTCGTTTTTTGTTCTTTGATAAAAAAGCGGAGCCGATGCCTCGACTCCGCATCCTATATTATAGGAACAAATTTAAGAGATAGTTTCTCATTTTCCCAAAGATGATTTTCAATCGTCGTATCTGATGAACTTACCCTTCTCCGTAAAGATTACGTCAACCCCGTTGGAAAGTTCCACTTCATATCCATATGCCTTCTTCTCTATCCCTGTGACGTAAGCCTTGCTCTGATTATCCTTTATAAATCTTGCGATAGGAGTCGGAATGATTCCCGATGGCACCGAGGCAGCGTTACTGACCTCTACATCCTTCCAGATTCCATGCTTATCGAATGATATCTCCGAGCCGTCCGTCAGGACTACGCTGTACTTGCGTATCTTTCCGAATTCCTTACCGATCTTTATATGGCTGACATCAGCCTTGAAGTTCTGACTGATGGCGGTCTGCGCCTTCTCGGGAAGTATGTTGACGTCGTGAGAATAATTGTCTCTTGCTGAGGCAGTCATTACTCCGAAGAGGACTGCAAGGATAAAAATCAGTTTTTTCATAGTATCAAACAGATCAAGTGTAGTTGTGTGTGTTAATCATTATTATCTACACTTAAAATGCGTCAATGCCATGAATGGTTTAACCGTAATGAAAATGTAATCTATATGCAACAAAGTATAAGGATCTGGGCTATGACGACTCGTGTGAACATCGTCAGAGGATAGACGGTGGCATATGCCTCCGCCGGAGTGTCGTTCCCTTCAGCCTGCTCGCTCGAGTACGTAAGGGCCATCGGATTGGCCATGGCCCCGCATATCATGCCGCAGGTTGAGGCGAAGTCAAGATGCCACACCCTCATGGCAAGCACACTCATGGCCACGGAAGGAAGCACGGTTATGAGGAATCCCAGACCGATCCACTCCAATCCATCTGCCCTCATGATGGTATCGGCGAAACCCGCTCCCGCGCTGAGTCCGAGACATGCGAGAAAAAGCGAGAGACCTATACCGCGCAGCATGAGATTGGCAGACCTTGTGGTATAGGTGACAAGATGGAACTGCGGGCCGAATCTTCCGATTAGTATCCCCACGATGATCGGGCCGCCGGCGAGTCCCAGTTTTATAGGCGACGACATACCCGGAATCATGAATGGCACAGAGCCTACGAGAAGGCCGAACAGCAATCCGATGAATATGGCCGCCAGATTTGGTTCCTTGAGGTCAGTCTTGACATTGCCCAACACCTTCGCTACCTCATCCACTGCGACGCGCTCCCCCACTACGGTCAGTCTGTCGCCGAGCTGGAGGGTAAGATTGGGAGATGCAAGAAGCTTCACACCGGCACGAACCACACGTGTTATATTGATGCCGTAGCTGTTGCGAAGCTTGAGCGAACCGAGACGCTTTCCGTTGATTTCCGGACGTGAGACTATAAGATGCCTTGATATGAGCGTCGAGTCTATTGCGTTCCAGTCGATATCCTCTTTGTTCCAGTCGATGGCTTCCTGCTCACCGAAAAGCATTGTGAGTTTCGGAGCCGCTCCGTTGTCACTGACAAGCAGCAGTCTGTCGCCTTTTTCAAGAAGAGTTCCTGAATTAGGGACACTCACCTTTCCATCCCTCCAGATTCGGGATATCACGAACTTGATAGGAGTAAGCTCAGCCACTTCCCTCACAGTCTTGCCGTAGATTCCGGGATTCGACACCCCGAACTCTCCGACATATGTATGATTGGGGTCTTCGTGCTCATGCTCCTTCAGATCCGATGGACGTGTCCAGAACTTTCTGACCAAGGCGATCGCCAATATGACTCCCACTACTCCGAGTGGATATGTGACCGCACAGCTGAGCGCCGCTCCATCTACCGGCATGTCCATCTGCTGGAGCGTCTGCTGTGCGGCGCCGAGTGCAGGAGTGTTTGTAGTGGCACCGCAAAGGATACCTACCATATCTGCCATATCTATTCCCAGGCCGTACGCAATTGCCAGAGCCATGCCGGTGCCCGACACAATCACCCCGAGACAAAGAAGATTCAGTTTCACACCCCCTTTCCTGAAGGAGCTGAAGAAACCGGGACCGACTTTCAGTCCAAGCTCATAGACGAAAAGTGCCAGGCCGAAACTCTGGGCGAACTCAAGCATCTGCGGATCGATGGAAAGTCCGATGTGGCCGGCAAGTATTCCTATGAAGAATACGAAAGTCACACCGAGGCTCACGCCCATTACCCTCAGTTTGCCCAGTCCGAGACCAACCGCGATAATGAGCGAGAGCACCACTACGGCCTGAAGGGCCGTGTGTTGATTCAGTATGTCTTGAAACCAATCCATTGCTTAGATGCGGCAATTCCGAGCAAGATATCAATGAGCGGATACCACCTTTTCTCTGACCACTCTACCGTCGCTGTAAGTGGATACCTTTATGTTTATTCCGGAGTTCCTCCCATTGACGCGGCGCCCCTGCAAATCATACCATTCTACCGATACCGGAGCTTTTTCGATTCCGATAGCATCTACTGCATCCGGATCTTCCCAGACTGTAAGCTCACTGAATATGTCCTCGCCATTCTCATTGACGTAGACACTGCGTATGCCGACGCTGTTGATGTCGTCCTCGTAAAGATAGACGGTATGGTCGATGCCTTCGACCCAGAAGTCATTCCAGTCATCGTATGTATACGGAATGCGGGA
>JAIDTS010000385.1 GCA_029060585.1 Muribaculaceae bacterium | reverse complement strand
ATCTCCAATCCCCGCAACATCTATCCCGTAAAAGCAGGCGTCAAAGCCGGAAACAATAATGATGTAGTCTTCGATGTCCCGGCTTACTCTGTGAATATCGTCAGGATTCCTCTGAAATAATAGATCGGCGACTGCTACGACGGAGGACACTCCGAGGCAGAGGGCAAAGACAGAATGCAGAAGGTCCGGATTCATATACAGCTGAATCCAGACCTTCTGTTATGGTATTGTTGTGATTACTTTTGCCCCAATGTGATGGCATCGGTGATGGCATCGATGGCGGCGATGGTGACGAGGTCGATGATCTCGCGCTCGGATGCGTTGCTGTTGGTGAAGTAGACCGGTTTCTTCAGCCCCATCTGTATAGGACCGATGATAGAGCCTACGCCCATGCTCAGAAGCATCTGTGTCGTGGTGTTTGCGGCGGTAAGGTTAGGGAATACGAGTGTGTTCACCTTCTTGCCCTTCAGCTTATTGAAGGGATAGGTGTGGTCGCGCAGCTCAGTGTCGAGCGCGTATTCCACCTGCATCTCGCCGTCGACGTTTACTTGCGGATATTTCTCGTGCAGTTCCTTGACAGCATTGGCCACCAGGGTTGCCTCCTCATGCCTTGAGGAGCCGAAATTGCTGTAGGACAGCATTGCGATCTCAGGCTCGATGGCGAAGAACCTTACGGTATGGTCGGCAAGACGGGCTATATCCACGAGGGCTGCCTTGTCGGCGTCAGGATTGACAGCCGTGTCGGCGATAAAGAAGGTTCCCTTGCGGGTGTTGAGGATATGCATCGTGGCGAAATGATCGTAGCCCTCCTGCAGGCCGATGATTGAAACCACATCGCTGGCGGCCGATTCTCCGGCAGAATAGGAAGAGTAGAGGCATGCGTCGGCGTCGCCGGTCTCGACCATCATCATGCCGAAATATGACCGCTCGAACATCTTTTCCAGAGCGAGGTCGTAGGAGAACCCTTCGCGGGCCTTCTTCTGGGCGAGGATCCTCGCATAGCGCTCGCGGGTCTCCATCTCACGGTCGTGGCGAGGATTGATGATCTCGACTCCCTTAAGCGACAGTCCAAGACGCTGCGCGCGCTTCTCGATCATCTCTTCGTTGCCAAGCACTACAGGGCGGCATATTCCCTCGTGGCTGCTCCTGACAGCTGCACGGAGCATATTGTCCATGTTGCCTTCGCAGATCACTACGCGCTGGGGCGTATGGCGCGCCATCTCCGAGATGCGGCGCATCATCTTTCCGTCGTCGCCCATGAGGGTACGGAGTCTCACCTGATATGCATCCCAATCTGTGATCGGGCGTTTCGCGATTCCGGACTCGGCGGCGGCGCGCGCCACTGCGGGAGCGACGCAGAGAAGCAGACGCGGGTCGAGAGCCTTCGGAAGTATATATTCGCGGCCGAACTTTATATTGTTCATTCCGTATGCCTCGTCTACGACGGCCGGCACCGGACGTTCGGCGAGGTCAGCGATGGCATGGACAGCGGCTATCTTCATCGCCTCGTTGATGCCCGTGGCTCCGCAGTCGAGCGCACCGCGGAAGATATAGGGGAATCCGATGACGTTGTTGATCTGGTTGGGATAGTCAGACCTGCCGGTAGCGACAATGATGTCGGGGCGGGTCTGCATGGCGAGATTGTAGTCTATTT
>JAIDTS010000384.1 GCA_029060585.1 Muribaculaceae bacterium | reverse complement strand
TCGGGAACGCTCATTGTGATAGTCCATTATGTTGTGGCCGATGAGATCGGCTCCGCCGCGCGAAGCGAATGTCTGGCGTGAACGCTCGTTCATATATATTATCCGGCAGTCACGGTCTACAACCGTCACCGCGCAGTCCATACCATATGCCCATTCGGGCAAGAAATCCTTTTCCATATTTTATTTAAGTTTTGCAGGCTCACTTAAGGGTTATAAGTTGAAGGGGTTATAGGATTATAACCTAAGTTTTTGCCAGTACAGGTTGAACCATATCATTAATTATTTGGATGCAAAGTTAATACTTTTTTCTAAAACCTTTGAATACATATGGGAATTAATATTTTTTACGCTACATCATATCATTTGCATCAAATGATATGACGTGAAAAATACAAAAAGAACCATTCGGGAAGTTGACAAGTAAAATAAAATGTATTATCTTTGCGTTTAAAATGATCTGACATCCGGCCTCTCATTGGCCTACAGATGCCTCCACATTCAAGCGAAATATTAAAAAATAACTATTTTTCACAAACTAACTAAAAAAATGAAACAGAGAATCTCTACTTTGGCCCTCTCGCTAATCACATGGTGGTGTGCTACGTCATCAGCGTCTGCTACCGGAAAGGCGCCAGGGGACTCTTACGCAAACGAGATCATAGCCGGCAGAGCTTACCGAATCTGCAATGTCAACTATGGTGACAATCTGGCAGAAGATACCGACGGCAATCTCACCGCCCTCACACCCGACAATGCCTCCGAGGGCCAGATCTGGCTGGTGGAGAAGCATAATACTGATGGCGAAGGCTACGTGATCCGCAACTACAAGTCAGGACGCATGCTTAAATCTCCCAATACAAGAAGCGGCTTGTGGACTCTGACCAATGAATACGTGCCTGACCCGGATAAGGGCGTTCTCGAATTTATCAAAAAAGATACAGCTTTCGGTATATGTACAGTCAGCATGCTCAATTCCACACCGGAAAATGACAACTATACTTTTGCACATGAAGTGCCGGAGAAATTAATCAAGAGCTGGACTGTCATAGCTGCTGCTTCCCAATGGTATTTCATGGAAGTCACGGGAATTACAGATGCGGATATCGAAGCCAAGCGTCCGACATGGGAGTCTTTTAAGCAATATACGATCGACTCTGCATTCAGCTCGATTTTCGCAGATTCCGCATGCACCATACTGACGCCTGCTTATGCCGCCAAAACACCGGAGCAACTCGCGTCAGATCCTAATGTACTCGCGCTTCCGGAGGCTCTGCGTCCGATGGTCTACAAAGCTCTCTCCGGCGACTGGACAGAAACTGACGCAGTGACAGGGCTGAGCTGGGACAGCAGACATGCGAAGCAGCTCCGCGTAATGATGGCGGAGCCATTCTCTGAAAGCAGCGGAGTCGCAGCCTTAGTGGGAACCCAGGCGCATGGCGATGTAAACAATCCCACAGGTATCATTACGGAGAAAGGCGAGAAACTCTACATATTCCTTGACGAGGAGCCGGCTCCCGGAACTGAGTTCCGGATTGCTTCCCGTGTAGGAGAAGGAGTCCCCCTGATCTCGCTATGCAATACATCAGACGGCATGGACCTCCACAAAGGGATGAACGTCCTTAACTGCCCGGAGGATCTGGGGAATGTAATCATCTATTATACAGTACGCACAAACAACCGCCAGCGGGCAGTGACCGACTACAAGCCGGTGAAAGTGCACATAGAGGGGGGATCGCTCAACGGTTATTTCAACTATGAAGGCGACGAGCTCTATACTCCCGATACCAACGAGGACTGGCTTTACTACCGCGAACGAGCTCGTTACCCGATGTTCTGGCTAATATCGAAATACAATAGCCTCTTCATCCATTTCTTCGACATCGACAACACTAAGTGCATGAAGAGCCTTTGCTCTCCCGAAGAATATGCAGCCGGTAAATTCGACCTGCGCGCGACTATGAAGGCGTGGGACGAGCTCTATCTTGCAGAGGCAATGATCATGGGATGGCTTCCAGAAGAGGTGATAGAGGCAGAGAAGGCTGCAGGCCGAGATTATTACGATTCTCTCGAAGGAGACAGAGTAGCACGCCCGGACTATTACAAATACCTCAACAACAGGCATCTCGGACTGACGATGCGAGAATGCGGCTTCATGAACGCGACATGGTGGCGCACGGCTTACAATCCCAGCACTATCAGTAGCATCATCCGGGAATTCCCGACCGGTGACCTATGGGGACCTGCCCACGAGATGGGACACCTCAACCAGGGGCCGATCAACATCGCAGGCACCAGTGAAGAGAGCAACAACATATTCTCCACCGTGGCGCTTTTCTATCGCGGACAGCATAGCTCACGCGCTGACTTCCCTTCAGTGCAGCGTGAACGTTTCAATCGTGGAGAAA
>JAIDTS010000383.1 GCA_029060585.1 Muribaculaceae bacterium | reverse complement strand
ATCGCTCAGAATCCCAAGGTAGTGAGCATCAACTCATGCCTTGAGATAGACCTTACAGGACAGATCTGCGCCGACTCCATTGGCAAGAAAATCTTTTCCGGGATAGGAGGACAGCATGACTTCGTCTACGGTTCACAGTTATCCGAAGGGGGTCTCTCTTTCCTCGCCATGCTATCGAAGACAGCCAAAGGAGTCAACAAAATCAAACCAGTGCTGACGGAAGGAGCCGGAGTTGTCACGACGCGATTCCAGACCAACTACATAGTGACGGAACACGGAGCCGTAGATCTACGGGGAAAGGACTTAGCGCAAAGGGCAAAACTTCTTATTTCCATTGCCTCGCCTGAATTCAGGGAAGAACTGGAACGCGAGGCTTCTGAACGCTTCGGATATTCATTCTTACGCTTGAAATAACATGACAATATCTCGCTCTTCCTCTCTCCTCAATGATATTTTTTACTTAAGTTTAATTATTAATAGTTTATAAAATGGCAGACTTCAGAACAATCCAACCGGAATTCTGGCTGGAAATCAGGAAAGAGTATATTATCGAAAACTTTGAAAAACTGCTTATTTATCTACGAGCCTACCGCTATGACGGAACCAAGGACGGCAATGGAGAATTTCTAACTACATGCAGATATCTCGTAGACTTAGCAGACGAATTATCGGATTATTCAACTAAATGCTCCTTTATATCAACACCTAAATTCAAGCTTTCCGGATCAGAAATACCCGTTGACGACAAACTCGCTTACAGGATAATAGCAGCGGCAATAATAGCGAGTCAGAAAATTGGGAAAGAATGTCACAAACTATTAGCACGACTTCTCAATCTCCTGGTAGTAGCTAAGAAAATGCCACGCACGGATATCGCAGACGAACTGACATATGTGCTTGTCAGCTGTATACGGAAAGCCCCTATAAGGAATTTAGGAATCACCTGGGAGGACATAAGCGATGATTCCGATCTCAAACCCATAAGTCTTCTGCACAATATCTCACGAACTAAATTCGACACGGATAAAGGTTCGGAATGTCTGTTTGAGGGAAAGGGAACCGTTATCTTCACGAATGATTCTGTCCTGGCGGCTCCCGTCAATAAAAAAGAATTTCTCAACGGCGCAAGCAACCTGACTCCCTATCTAAAAATAGGCCAGAGAATCAACATCCTGCTTCCAAAAAGCGACCATATGAAGAGTCCAACCACGGTGGAAGACGTAGCCGAAGGGATGACATTCATGACCAGAGCCCAGGGAGGTGTGAAGACCGGACAGGCGGAGACTAAAAAGAAATATTCTGCCGGAGCCATTATTCCTGTGGTAGTGAAGTCAAACTATGGAGTCAAGGTAGAAGCGGAGACAATTCATCCTGAATACGCAAAAATAAGGGGTAAAGTCAACATAAACCTTTCAGAATGTCTTAAATATTTCAACATCAATCATCTTACACCGCATTTCCACCCCGGAGTAATACTTTTTGTAGAATATACTCCGGAAGACTACGAATTCTGCTTTACTTTGAACGGAGGGTTCACGCAGTTTTATGATTATTACGCAAACGACCTGAGAGGAGAAACCATCCCAGCAGTGTATCTCTGCGACTACTCCGCCGGCACACAATGGCTAACGGACGAAGGAGTGATAGTTAACGTCATGGGAATGATAACAAACGAAGACATCATTTTCGCTAAAGACCAACATATACCTCTTGACATCAGAGTATGCAGCGTGAAGACAGGAAACGGAAAGGTCCTGGTCAACGGAGTGTTTGCCGAAACCGTCATTCTCAACGGAGAAGAAGAGCCAGAAGAGGATATGGAATCTTATGAGCACGATGTGTTTGACTTCCTATTCACCAAGTATCTAAAATACTGCAAGGAAGAAGTTCCGGAACTGGACTCGCTCAGCAGTATAGACGAAACAAACGCCAACGGAGTGATCATCCTGAGCAATATACTGATGAGCCATCAAGATCTTCTGTCGGATACCATGCCGAGACTGACCTGCCTCCAGGCTTCCCTGATGCTTTCAATAGCAGCAGGAGACTATACCATGAGCGCATATATCCGGCATGAACTGGAATACCAGATAGCTATAGCGAGGTTTGCCGCAGGAGCCTCTCCAATGTCGATAGTTCTATCACCGTCTCCCATGCTGGAGGGTATTCCGACCGTAGAAAGACACAAGCGAATCATCGAGAAGATCCGAAATTACAAAGAACCTGAAATCGGACATGCCGACGACCGAATCCTTCGGAATGAAGACTTGGAGGACACGGTAGACGGACTTATAGATGCATCCAACCGCCTCATCGGGAAAATCGACGAGAGGGAAATCTCCAGAATAAAGCTTGAACTCGCGAAAGTGCTCGACGTAGACGACCAATACAAGAGTCCGGACCTGACCACATATTACGGAGTTGAAAGCGACACGCTCGAGTTCAAGACATCGGCCGTATGCCCTCCTAAAAACAAACTCAAGGGCAACGCCGAGTATGAGCCAGAAACGCAGAAATGGGCCATTCTGAAGACCATATGCGGATTTCTGAATTCCACTACCGGAGGCGAGCTTCTGCTGGGCGTACGCGACAACGGCATAGCATGCGGCATAGCACGTGACACAGAGCTTCTCTACGAGGACAGGCGGATACCCGAAGCTAATTCCGACCGCTACAGGACGTATCTAAAGAACATCATCGACAATGCCTTCATAGCGTACAAATCAAGGGCTCAGAAGAAGAGCGTAACAACAGCCAACATCACATACAACATAGAGACGAACAACGAGGGGCATGAGATATTACGCATACACGTAGACAGCTACAGGGGCGACATGGTGCATTTCCATCCGGACTGCCACAGGCCGGAGGAAATACAGGAGGCATATATACGCACAAGCGGGGCCACAGTGCCGATGAGCCACACCGTGAGAGACCAGACACTGCTGAAGAAATACCATCTTGCCGGTGACAAGGAAGGAATAGGAATGGCGGCCATCTATGAGGCAAGAAACTCAAAGAAACGAGTGCTTCTAAAGGATTACACCTCACGCAGCGGCGTCAAAGACAGAGAGATAGAAGTGTTTCAGGTGTTTCCGGAATCCAAGTGCATACTTGCGTATGACACCGCCATCAGGGACGTCCGTCTCTTCAAGACCCTGAGATGGAAAGACGCGCGGATCCTTGACAAAAACTGCACCCAGAGCAGCAGTTCGAAGCGAGACCTAAGACCCGACATATTCGGGTTTGTCTTCGATCCGACAAAGCCCGTCTACAATGTGCAGGTGAAGCTTAAGAATTACGGAGCGATGCTGCTACAGGAAGAGTATCCCGGCTCAGAGTCGGTGCTCACGCAGACGAACGACAAGGAATATCCATGGCTACTTACACTCAGTGTCAACACACTGGAGGGCATAGCAAGATTCGTGCGAGGGCTTCCATTGGAATGCAATGTCGAAGAGGACAGTGAACTTCATTCATTCCTAAAAAAAGATGGACAATATTACTGAATTCGAAAAGAGAAAAACAGACATGATGGAGTTGTGGAAAGAAACTTTCCATGACTCCGACCGATATATATCCCTCGTATTCGACACATATTTTTCTCTTGAGAACACGTTTGTCAGATACCACCAGAATCGCCTGATCGCGGCCATGCTATGTGTAGGCTATGAATTTCAGATTCTCAATGAAGATGGGAAGAAGAGGAGGCTCAGAGGCATGTATCTCTGCGGGCTCGCAACCCATCCGAACTGGAGAAAAAAAGGCATCATGGGGGAACTTATGGAAGAGGCTGAAGATGCTGCCAGAAGAAGGGGATACGACCTCACATTTCTCATACCGGCAGACGATCATCTGAGATGTTACTATGCAAGGAAAGGTTATTATACGGCATCGTGGAGAGAAAGAGAAAAATTCATATCAAAGGGGACACTCTCCGAAAACCACGAAGAGAAGCTGAATATTTATTCAATCAAAGATTTCTTCAGACAAGAGTACCGACATTTTTTGGAGGAGGCCGCGGAATGTTGCCGAGAGCGCGAGCTATCGCGTAGAAACGACACGATAGTACATTCCAAACGAGATTTCCTTACTGCGATGGCAGAAAACGAGAATTCAATATTTCTTACATATCCATCGTTTGATCCAGAATATCCGATTCTCGCGAAAACGGTAGGAATTGCGTTTCCAGAGCTTCCAGAGGGGAAAGATGAAAGCTTACACATCGTCGGTCTATATCTACGGCCTGAGCAGTCAGAGATAGATTCTGAGGCGTCAGAAGCTTTCCTAACAGGGGAGGGCAAAGAAGGATTGAAGAGAACCAAAGAAACAGCAATAAGAAATGCGGTGCTTGAAGCCATAGCGAGAAAATTCGAAAGGGATGAATTTGAAATCTACAATCCCAGAACGGAATCACAACCGGACGGTAGGAGAGACGCGTACGCAATGGTCAAAAGATTGTTCAAAAATGAAAATCTTGACGAGAATGAGAATCTCACATTTGAAATTTCCCTAATGCTTGACTGAGAAAATAAATAGAAAAGAAGCTCAACGAGCTAAATATGCAAATTTTTAATCTGAATAAGCTGGAAATCAGTCTATTCAGATTAATTTTATTTTGTGAATAACCAAACGCAAATAGAGAGAGCGAGTCTTTGGAGGGAAAGGGAGAGGCAAATTGGTCGATTTTTCCATTTTAGGACAAAACAAAAAGGGAGTGGGAGAGGGGAGTGTTAGTCAAAATCAAACCTTGAAAAATCTATTTGAGAACGCAATCTCCAAATTTGCAAACATTGGTTTCATTTTCAAATTTGCATTTTACATTAGATGCAAATAGGAACTCAATTTGCAATTTTTAGTTTGAAAACAGGACTGGCTTTTTACAAACCATACAACAATTATAGAATGCAAATCAAAAAGAAGCACGATTTGCAAACACCCATAAAAACGCATTAACATTGATTAACAAAACACTTTTATATATTGATTTACAACTACTTTGAAGCATAATTGCGTTTTCATTCTACAAGAAGCCCATTGCAAATTAAAAATCTAACCTTGAATAGGAATAGCGACAACAAACAATGACATTAGATGCTGAGAATTAGCGTAGTTACACTGTTAATCTCTAAATGTTTTAAAAATCAAATTTGCAATTTGCAATTCTTGTAAAGCAAAGTTGCGATTTTCAAATTCAAAAATTGAATTTAAAAATTGACATTTAAAATTTGAAATTTGCATTTTTTTTTGTAACTTTGCAAAGTAAAAAATAAATGCAAACAAGAACATTATGGAGGAAAATTTCGCCACTCGTCTAAAACTCTTCATAGAGAGTATCGACATACCGACGACCCAGTTCGCCGATATGTGCGGAATTCCCCGTCCGTCCTTCTCACAGCTTCTCTCGGGACGCAACCAAAAAGTGAGTGATGTACTGATCAGGAAGATTCACGCAGCGTTTCCGGAACTGTCGGTTATGTGGCTTATGTTCGGAGAGGGCACTATGCTCAAATCGGAGGATAAAAAACCGAGAGATTTTGAAGCAGAGGCTCCGGAATCAGCAACGGAAGCCTCAAATATTCCAGAATCACCTATGAACGGGCAAGCTGCAACAGGATATTCAAATGTCAGCGGCTTAACTCAAGTTCAAACTACGCCTAACAATAGTATATATCAGCAACTTGAGGACAATAAGAAGATACTGGAATTACAAATGCAAATAGAAAAAATGCAGAAAAATCCACGACGAGTGGCGCAGATCACCGTTTTTTACGATGACACAACATTCGAAACGTTTGTTCCATCTAAATATACGGACCGTAAGAGTACGATGAGCTGAATATATATTAGAATATACGCGATTCTGCAATTAAGTTGGTCTGCTTTTTTTGCACGCATTAATTTCATATAATCCGTATTATGTTAAATAGACAAATACATGAATTTGGACACTATTTAATTTTGAACTCCAAGAACAGAATATATATATTATATATTCAACTTTCGCAAGTACAGAAAATTCTCACGCAGAGAGGCAAAGGGCTCGCTGAGCAGTTAACTCTTCAGTCTTTAGTCTTAAGATGAGGAACTCGAAAGCAAAGAAGCAGATAATATATAAGACCCTGGATAATGGTCGCACATTGAGGGCGTAGCTTCCCACCTAAAGCAGGCAAGAATAATCTAAAATTTGCGATGTTGCGAGATTTTGATATTCGTTATCGATCGGGCATTGTTATTAAAATATGGAAATCTCAGAAAAGACGATAAAATTCATTCAGGAGCATTCGAAGGATGACACCAACACGCTCAGACTGAAATATGCCGGGAAATCCACTATGATGGACATTCCTATTGAATTCGCACTTCTTCAAATCGAATCCAGAAGGAAGGCTCAAAAGAAGATTCCAACATTCATAGAGCATCCTTCATTCATATTTCCAGATGCCTTGGCAGCGGAGCAAGCAAGCAACGAGGCAGTAGCAAGATATCATGCCTCATTGATTTCTCCAGAGTCTACCCTGCTTGACCTGACAGCAGGCTTAGGCATAGACGACCTTACATTCGCCATGGCTGGAATCAACGTCACTGCCTGCGAGATAGACAAAACCAAAGCGGAAGCCTTGACTCACAATGCCGAAACGCTGGGATTAGGATCGAAAATATCGGTAAACAACGTAGACTCAATGTCTTATATAGAAGAATGCAAGAAACACTTCGATGTTGTCTTTTCCGATCCAGCACGCCGCACAACGGCTGGAAAACGAGTCCATGCACTTGCCGAATGCCAACCTGATATACTGAAGGCAATGGACCGCATATTGCAAATCACCGACCGACTGATAATAAAGAGCTCTCCCCTCCTTGACCTTAGTCTAATAAGAAACACTGTCGACAACCTCTGCAGGATTCATGTGGTTTGCTTTAAAGGAGAATGCAAAGAGGTTCTGATCGACATACAAAAAGGTAAGGAATTCGAAGGCATAAAAGTTATCGATCTCGACATGAAGAGAGTTATCTCGCACTTCGAGACCCACCTCTCTCCCATCGAAAGCAAACCTATGCTCGCAGATGCCCCATCTCCAGCCTGCTACCGATATCTTTACGAGCCAAACGCCGGAGTGATGAAAACAGGAGCATGGGGAGAGTTAAACCGACAGTATCCAGACATACGAAAAGCAGATATCAATAGCCATATTTTCCTGTCTGACACATTCTTCGAAGGTTTTCCAGGGCGAATAACCCAGATAGAAGGCATCATAGATAAAAAGGCCATGAAGAACCTGAAAGGAAAGAAATGCAACGTCGTAGCACGCAACCATCCCCTTTCAGCCACAGAAATCGCCAAACGTTATTCCTTAAAACCTGGCGACGACACATATCTCTATGCATTCCGCTATCATGCAAAACCTGTCGGTCTACTTGCAAGGCAGATTAAGGCCCTCATTTTTTGTGAGATGGGGCCTAAAAAAGAGAAGCCAGATCAAGAATAACGGAATCTGAGATGAGAACCGCTTTTTCGGAAAGGCTGAAACCGGAGTCATGGCACAGCATCATTCCTTTAGCGCCCCAATAGCCGCATCTATCTGCAAGCCTCGAAAGCGCCTCCGCTCCAAACCTTTCCTTAAAATCTGAAACAGGAATACCTTCCCTCATCCTGAGACGAGTCATCACATATTCCTCGATCAATTCGAGATCAGACAGATACTCCTCGCATACCAGTTCCATTCCGGAAGACCCGCAATTACGAACAGACTGCGTCCAATACCGGACATAGCCTCTCAAATCGGCCATATTGGCCTTTCTTGTACGGAATCCATCGTAGCTGTGGGCGGAAGGTCCAAGGCCTAAATATGGCTTCTGAAGCCAATATGAAGAATTATGCCGGCTTCTATGACCCGGCACAGCGAAATTACTGATCTCATAATGATCGTAGCCAGCCTTGGAAAGCTCCTCGATCAACACGACGAACATACGCTCAGACAGGTCTTCAGATACTTCCTCAATACGTCCACGGTCGCGAAGCGCTGTCAGCACCGTACCCTCCTCATACATCAAAGAATAGGCGGAGATATGCTCAGGACGCAATTGAAGGACCGTAGAGAGATCGCGACGCCACAGATCAAGAGTCTGGCCCGGAAGTCCGAACATGAGGTCGACAGAGACATTTTCAAAATAGTTTCTCGCGAGCGAATATGCTTTCAAAGCGGACGCAGAGTCGTGGCGTCTTCCGATTGACTTCAGGGAACCATCGCAGAAAGTCTGGACACCGAGGCTCAGACGATTGACGCCCCCGTCCTTCCAGACCCCGAGCATGTGCGCATCCACATCATCAGGATTTACTTCCATGGTGAATTCCTCAGCGTCCGAAACATACGGCCTCAAGAACCTGCAGAGCCTGAGGAACTCCTCCTCAGGCATAAGAGAAGGCGTGCCCCCTCCGAAATATACGGTACGGAGGGGCCACGCCAGTTCCTCTATCCTATTACTGAACTCTGAGCAAAGCGCATCCACATATAAATGCCAGTCTGCCATTCTATCTCCGGCACTGAAGAAATCGCAATAGATGCATTTACTACGGCAGAATGGGACATGAACATATAGTCCTCCCCCATCTACATCCTTAATTCCAAATCTCAGACGATCAGTTGTATCAATCATTAACGTCAAAGAGCGAGCAACTCTATAATTCTATCGCGAGCCGCAGAAAGGCCTTCCGGATCCTTGCCACCAGCCTGAGCAAAGAAAGGCTGACCGCCTCCACCGCCCTTTATAAGCTTAGCGGCCTCGCGAACAATCTGACCTGCATTGGCTCCGCCCTTTACAAGATCATCGCTCAGCATAACGGTGAGAAGAGGTTTCTTATCGGGCGACACAGTGGCACCGACAAAGGCCACGTGCTCAGGAAGCTTCTTGCGGATCGAGAACGCCACATTCTTCACCATATCGGGCAGACGGACGCCGACGAGCTCTATAACCTTAACACCATTCACTTCCTTTGCATTCTGAACAAGCTCCGAAGCCAAAGACTCAATACGCTCAGCCATAGCCTCCTCAACCTGCTTACGGAGGTCGGCATTCTCCTTCAGAGCCTTCTCTACAGAAACACGGAGATTGCCGGAAGCGCCAAGCAATTCAGCAAGCCCTACAGTCAGATCCTGAAAATCGTCGATAACCTTCTCAACACCGGCACCGCTCACAGCCTCGATACGGCGTATGCCAGCCGCTATACTGCTTTCGGACACGATTCTCACCATACCGATATTTCCTGTATTTGCAACGTGCGTACCGCCACATAGCTCCACAGAATCACCAAACTTGACTACACGAACCTTATCGCCGTATTTCTCGCCAAAGAGCGCCATTGCGCCAAGAGCTTTCGCCTCGGCAATAGGCATCTCGCGGTGCTCGTCGAGAGGCATCGCCTTACGAATGCGGGCATTGACGATATGCTCAACCTTACGAATCTCCTCAGGAGTAACCTTCTGGAAGTGAGAGAAGTCAAACCGCAGCGAATCCGGCGACACATAAGAACCCTTCTGCTCGACATGAGTTCCAAGCACCTCACGAAGAGCCTCATGGATAAGATGAGTCGCTGAATGGTTGGCTGAAATCGCAGCACGGGCATCAGTATCAATCACAGCCTTGAAAACATCAGCGGGATTCTCAGGGAGTTTATAAGACAGATGAACGCTTACATTGTTCTCGCGCTTAGTATCGAAAATCTCAATTTCCTCACCGTTGGAATCAATAAGCTTACCCTTATCGCCAACCTGACCACCCATCTCTCCATAGAACGGAGTCTCGTCAAGTATAATCTGGAAGAATTCCTTGCCTTTCTGCTTCACTTTACGATAACGGAGGATGCGGCATTCGTTTTCAACAGCGTCATAGCCCACGAACTTCTGCTCACCGTCCTTAAGCACGACCCAGTCGCCTGTCTCAATAGCGGCAGCATTGCGAGCACGCTGTTTCTGACGATCCATCTCCTCCTCATAACCCTTGTGATCAAGAGTCATACCCTGTTCACGAAGAATAAGTTCAGTAAGATCAAGGGGGAAACCGTATGTGTCATAAAGAGTGAAAGCATCCTTTCCGCTTATCTCCGTTTTGCCTTCCTTACGGGCAGCTGCTACAAGATTATCAAGCAGTCCGATTCCCTTATCAAGCGTACGGAGGAAAGACTCCTCCTCTTCCTTAATCACTTTCTTGATGAGGTCCTTCTGAGCCACAAGCTCGCGGTAAGCATCGCCCATC
>JAIDTS010000382.1 GCA_029060585.1 Muribaculaceae bacterium | reverse complement strand
ACCCTACCGCAGCTGCCCCACTCACGCAATGCGAAGCGCAGCGAGCGAGCCCCAGCGCTCTCCGCCCCCGACTGCCGAATCACCAAGAAAGCCCCCCGCGCTCCCAGCCCCTCTGCGGCCTCTGCGTGAGCCCAAATCCACGCTCCCAACGCCCCAATAACACTTTTTAACACTTACGTTAACGTATTTTAACATTTATATTACAACTTTCACAGATATTTGTTGTATTTTTGCATTGCCGAACTGAACAATCCGGCCAATAAATAACATAAATTCAAACAAAACGGCTGATTTTCAACCACTTTAAAAGACAAATAAACAACCAGACAAATAATCACACAAACCAGAAATTCGAAACAAGAATATAACAAAACAACAATTTTAAATAACCTTAAGTTTCACTAAACAACAAGTTATGAACAAGAAACTCTTGCTTGGTGCAGCTCTATTGGTTGGTATGGGTACCACCTTTACAAGCTGCGTTGACAGCACCGAATCCGAGTCTGTCACCAACGTCCGCGAAGCCAAGGCGGCACAGCTCAGGTCCATCGCCGATCTCAACAAGGCACTGGCTGAGAAAGAACTTATCCTCGCTAACGCCGACAAGGCAACTCAGGAAGCTCAGCAGGCTCTCGCAGCAGCTCAGGCTGAATACCAGAAGGCTCAGGCTGAATACCTGAAGGCTCAGGCTGAACTTCTTAAAGCTCAGGCTGACCTCGTAAATGCTCAGACTGACGCTGAAAAGGCAAAACTTAAGTACCAGCTCGACCTTCTTCAGGCTGAACTCGACGCTAAGGCAGTTGAACTTGACAAAGCTAAGGCTGAACTTGCTTACCAGCAGCAAAGATATGAGCTTCAGCTCGAACAGCTCAAGGCTCAGATCGAACTTAACAAAGTTGACGTAGCTAACGCATGGTGGCAGTACAATGAGATGGTTAAGGCCGCTCAGAAAGCCGAAGAAGATGCTGAGAAGCAGGCAATTCTTGAGGCTGCTGCAAACATCAAGACTCTGATAAGCAAATACGACTCCGCATTCCAGAGACTGATTAGAGCTAAGTACGAACTTGCTCAGGATCAGATGACTCTTGCTCGTCTTGAAGCTGGCATTGAAGATGCCAAGAATCTTGCGAATGAACAAATACTTACGCTTCAAAGCAGGAATAAGTATCTTGAGAAACAAATCGCATTTGAGGAAGGCTACATCAACACTTACTACAAGTGGATGGGTACTATCATCACACAAGAAATGTGGGACGAGGCTCTATACAATCTCGTGAAGAGCGAAGTAGACATCGAAGACTACGAAGCTGATTATAATGCTGCTGAAAAGGCAGAGGAGGATGCTTTCGAAACTCTCGCAACTTCTCAGTACATTACTGATGTAATGCTTACTCTCAACGATGCATCAGGTAGCTATACCTATGAAAACAAAGAGATGGAAAGAACAGAAACATATTTCTATACTCTTCGTAATCTTGATATAGAAGACAATGATCCCACAATACCTGCAGACTGCCGTGGCACTTACTATCTCCGTGTAGGCCACTATGTTTCTGATGGCATGAAGGACACAGGAGAAACCGATCCTTACGAGGAAGGAATGATCTGGACTTATACTCCGGTATATCAGATTGAATCCACCAAGCTCGAAAAGCTTGATAACGGAGACTCCTATTCTACTTATGACAGCTACTTCAACCTTGTTAACAAAGGCGCAGGTCTAAAGGCATGGCTTGACTGCAAGCTCAATACTCTTGAAAAGCAGACATCAGAAAAGAACCTCGAAGCTGCTCAGAAGGAACTTGCAGATGCAAAGGCATATCAGACTAAGGCCATAGCAGAACTTGGCAAGGCAAAGACTGCTTACACTGAAGCAGAAAGCAAAACAAAAGCTCAGGCTACCGTAGCTCAGACTGCTCACGCTACTACACAGGCAGCTTGGGACAAATATGTGGCAGCCGCAGGCGCACTGACTGCTGAATCCACTGATGCTGAAAAAGACGCGGTCAAGGCTCTTGAAAAGGCATATACCGACGCACAAACCGCTGAAGTAACTGCAGCCAACAAACTTCAGGAACTCGGTGACGCTCAGGCTGAAGCTCAGATCACAAAAGAAAAATGGATCAAGGCAGTTGACTATGCAGCACTCTGGGTTCAGGCTGCTACTATCGACGTGAATGCCGCTCAGAATGGTGACGACAGCAATGCAGCGCTTGTAGAATACTACACTAATCTCGTTGATGAAATCGTTGCAGAGGAGGCTACAAACAACGACAACATCTCAGCGTACAATGAGGCTAGCAAGGCTTTTGCAGAGGCCGAAGCTAAGAACAACGAACTCTTTGAAGCAAACGATGAAGCATATGGAGAGTACATCAACCTATACTTCGCATTGCTCTTTAACGGAGGTATCGTAGGTGGTAACGCTGACGCTAACGAACTTGTAATGGGTTCATTAGAGGCAATTGCTGGATACGAAGCTGAGATTGAAAGCAATAACGCTCAGATAGCCGAATACGAAGCTGCTATCGAGAAGTATGATTCTGAAGAATACTACAACGAGATTACCATTCAGACTCAGATGCTGATAGAACTTGATCAGGCAGCTCTCGCAACTGCACAGCAGCTTTACGATATCGCCAAGGCTGAACTTGACGCAGCTCTCGCTGAACAGCAGAAGTAATTAAAGTCCCCGTAGTAACGGCTAACTAAAAAAAGAATCAGAATGAAGATTAACAAAATCCTGGTTTCAGCCGTTCTGTCCATGATTTGCCTGCCCGTTGCCGCTCAGAGCAACGCACCCGAAAAAGGTGACTTCACCGTTGCGGCGACGGTAGGCTACAACAGTTACACAAATGTCGAGGCGATGCAGGGCACGCTCAAAGACTATGAGACCCAGGCCACTCCAAACTTCTGGAATGACAAGAAAATCATGGTCGGTTTTGAAGCTGGCTACTTCGTCCACAACAAATGGAAACTGAATCTGGGAGGCGGACTGAACTTCAGTCACAACCCCGGCTATGGTGGCGTTCCCGGCACCATAGACGAGAACTCCGGTGACACAATCGAGGATTACATCGGTGAAATCCCCAACTACCGCGCGGTAGCAAGCCAGTACTCCATGAACTACAACGTTTATGCAGGTATCGACCGCTACTTCGACACTAAAGTCGACAACCTTAAATGGTATCTCGGCGCTCAGGTTGGTTTCGCCTATGCCCTCAACGAAAGCAAGTATAACGAGGAATGGTCCATGGGTATCAGCGTTGGACAGTCGTTCAACCTCCGCGGCGGCATCGTCATGGGTATGGACTACTACGTTCTCCCCGGCATGTTTGTCGGCGCATCTATCCAGCCCTTCGCTTATACTTATGGCATGGTAGCATACCGTCCGCAGGAAGGAATGCGCTACCTCGAGGCAGACGTCCACACTTGGTCGCTTCTCGCCCAGCCTACACTCAAAGTCGGTTTCAAGTTCTAACTTAAAGCCCAATATCCCGAAAGGGGGCTCCGCTGCTGCGGCGCCCCCTTTTTCATTACCCC
>JAIDTS010000381.1 GCA_029060585.1 Muribaculaceae bacterium | reverse complement strand
CGGACACTTAATTTTAGCAAGAGCGTTTCTGACCCCACCTCGTCCACGTCCAGCCCCATGCGTGTCGAATGCATCAAGAATAGACATATAGGAGTAGGCGTTGAACCTTCTGACCAGTTTTTCTCCCTGATAGCGCTGGTAAGTGCAGGCCCTGTGCGACTCTGGTATGCTGTCGGTCGAAGGATCCTGCTGTGTGATGTTGTAGCCCCATGGACCGCGGTAGGTAAGGAGTCCAATGGCTCTGGCAGCGGCAAGTCCGTCGCGTCCGGCATCGGGATGCCGCTCGCCATATGTCCTGTCGCTTGTGATGGCCATGCGCTGGGTCTCGTCGATCGCTATGCTCCAGGGAGATGCTTTCGGGGAGGTGGCGATCAGGATGAGTCGGTCGAATCTTTCGGGTTGCTCCACCACCCACTCGATGGCCTGAAAACCTCCCACTGAGCTACCTACAAGCGTGTTGATGCGCTCGAGGCCGAGCTCGTCTGCGAGAAGGATGTGGGCATTAACCATGTCGCGGATGGTGAGTTTCGGAAAGTCCCCGTAATATGGCTTGCCTGTAACGGGATTTATAGAGGTCGGTCCTGTGGATCCGTAGCATGATCCGATGATATTAGCGCAGACCACAAACCATCTGTCGGGGTCGAGGAAGCATCCGGTCTCGACGGTATGCGGCCACCAGTCCTGCACGTCACTATTGGCGGTCAGGGCATGACATACCCACACTACATTGTCTTTTCTCTCGTTGAGAGTTCCGAATGTATGGTAAGCGATGTCGATTTCCGGAAGAGTCTCTCCCGATTCAAGCAGAAAGGGAGCGGGGGAATGGAATGTGTTCATTTACGTTCTACGTTTTACGTTGGGCGTTTTGCGATGCAAAGATAATGCTTATTTTTCAAAAAAAGCCTTATCCTGCGAAAAATATTAAATGTTGGATTTGCATATTTGCCGAATCGGTTGTAAATTTGCGTCATGAACCGGATTGGAAAACTCTATTTTCGCTATGGCACCATGGGATCTGCAAAGACCGCCATGCTGCTGACTACAGCATATAACTTCGAGGAACGTGGCATGGCATATCTGTGCCTCAAGCCCGTTGTGGATACACGGGAGAAGAAGAACGTGATTCGCTCACGCATCGGTATCGAGCGGGAGTGCAAGTGGATTTATCCAGACACAGATCTCTACGATACGGTGAAAGTCATTTTCGAACAGACTCTGAGTGTGCCAGACTGGATACTTGTAGACGAGGCTCAGTTTCTCTCTGAGGCGCAGGTAGATCAGCTGGCCAGAGTGGTTGACGACTACGGGTGCAACATCATATGTTACGGATTGCGCACCGATTTCCAGACCCGTCTGTTTGAAGGATCACGGCGTCTGTTCGAGATCGCCGATTCGATAGAGGAGGTAAAGTCTACATGCAGTTGTGGCCGGAAGACAATAGTGAATGCCCGAATAGATGGCAACGGGGAGATAATAACCGAAGGGGAGCAGGTGGAGATTGGAGGCAATGACCGATACATAGCCGTCTGTCGCAAATGCTGGCGCAACAAGCGTATCGAGATGGCGCACCGCGACACGTTGCCTTTTGAGGAGGTTTAATTCAGTTTTCGCTTTGCGAAAATTGAGGGTTAGAGGGTCAAAGGGGTTAAGGGGAAAAATGAATCATTGGGATTTATCATGATTTACCATGATTTACCATGATACATCTTATGTAGTAATTATTTTTTTTATGGAAAAATCACTTCGATGTCAGATAATAGACCTTGTTAAGCGGGAGGTGGTTCCCGCTGTGGGATGTACCGAACCGGTTGCTGTAGCGCTTTGCGTTGCGAAGGCAACCGAGACTCTCGGAATGCTTCCTGAAAGGATAGACCTGTTTCTCAGCGGCAATATCATAAAGAACGCTATGGGTGTAGGGATTCCCGGCACGGGGATGATAGGTCTCCCCATTGCAGTCGCGCTTGGTGCACTTGTCGGTAAGTCGGAATACAGTCTTGAGGTGCTTCGGGATGTCACTCCGGAAGCAGTGGAAGAAGGGAAACGGTATATCGACGAGGGAAGGATAAGCATTGCTCTTGAGGCGAACGCGCCATCAAATCTTCACATCGACGTGCGTGTGGAGTGCGAAGGGCATACAGCCAGGGTGATTATCTCAGGGTCTCATACGAATTTCATCCTTATAGAGAAGGATGGAGCGATTCTATATGAGAAGTCAGATGAGTCTGAAGGTCAGGAGGCTTCGGCGTGCGCTGACCCTGAGCTTGACATGCGGATGGTATATGATTTTGCTACTACGGCTCCTTTGGAAGAGATTTCATTCATTCTTGAAGCGAAGAAACTTAACTTAGCTGCCGCCGAGTATGCTCTTGCCGGTAAATACGGACATTGCCTCGGATCGACAGTACAGCATTTCGGAGAGAGGTTTTTCGGTGATACTCCGGTTGCACACGCCATTACGCTGACGTCCGCCGCATGCGACGCAAGGATGGGAGGCGCCATGGTGCCTGTGATGAGCAATAGTGGATCGGGCAATCAGGGTATTACGGCTACTATGCCAGTGGTGTCTTATGCCAAGGATATCAACGCCTCGGAGGAGGCTACGATCCGTGCCTTGATGTTGAGCAATCTGACCTCGATATACATCAAGCAATCACTCGGACGTCTGTCGGCGCTTTGCGGGTGTGTTGTGGCATCGACTGGAGCGGCGAGCGGACTTGTCTATCTGATGGGAGGGGGCTACGATCAGGTGTGTGATGCGGTTAAGAACATGGTTGCCAATCTCACTGGCATGATTTGTGACGGAGCTAAGCCCTCGTGCTCGATGAAGATCTCGAGCGGTGTGAGCACTGCCATGATGTCGGCCATGCTGGCCATGCAGGGATTTGCTGTCACTTCAGCGGAAGGCATTATCTCCGACGACGTAGACGAGACGATTCACAATCTCACAAGTATAGGACGCGACTCGATGCAGGCCACAGACAAACTCGTCCTGAAGATCATGACTTGCAAGTGACGGAGAGGGGGCGAAGGGTGACGTTGAAGGGGGTGGCTTGGCGTTTGGGTTTTACAGACTTGTGGAAGTAGAAAGATTTCTGGGTATCCCAGCTCTTAATGTCGATGCGTTTGGTCTCTCCGGAGGGAATGTCGCAGTCTATGTGGACACTGCGTTTGTGCAGCTGGCGACCTTTCATGTCTGAATAGGATATCTCAACCTCCAAGCCCGTCAGGGTATCCTGTAGGCCGTTGGATATGAAGAAGCTCTCGATGCTGCTTGTGACAGTCTTGTCGAAACCGTAAAACCGTATCATGGGGAGGATGCTGTCGCAGAATGCTATAGAATCGGAAGACAGTGAGACAATCTTAAAATCTGACTGCTCCGTGCCGTCTGACGATATAGGCTTCTTAGCTTCCTTCGGAATTGAATGCTTCGTCCTGATCTTTCGGGCCTCGGCAGAAGAAACTGCCAGAGAAGCAGCCATAGCCAGAAAAATGGCTGCGATGTAGCCATGACTATTACTTATTCTCATAGTATCCTGATTTTTCGGCGCAACGATCCGTTATGGTCATAGCCCGGATATACCTTCACCAGACCGGCCGGTAGTTTGTCGGTAGGATCGTCATACGAAACCCGCACCACCCTCCAGAAGCGAGGCAGGAGTGTGTTAATGTTTATCTTGAATTTCACTTTAGGGGCCTTCACCCGCAGCGATTCTCCGTCGGTAGACAGGGTTGCGGCGCACTGCTCAGCTTTGGTAAGCGAGAGCTTGTCCCGTCGGGTGAACTGTTCCAGACGGAACTGGCGTGAGTCTACAGTAGGATGCAGCCGGCCGATCACATCGCCGTATTCAAGACGGCAGTCAGGCGTGCTGATGATGATGATTTCGAAGCATCCCGGAGATTTTGGATCAGCTTGAATGCAGACCCTTGCTCCATCGTCGGGATATTCCCATATTCCTTCCACCGGGGCGAGAACGCCCGTGTTGCACCATTCCCTTATCTCCTTTTCCGACGGAAAGAAAGCATGCGTCGGCAGTGACATCAACGATATCACTGCCGACGCAAGTAAGGTCTTGATTTTTGACATGATTATTGCCTTTGAAGAAAAATATCTTGTACTCGGAGTGGAGGCTGGCAAGCCTCACTACCATTTAGGCTTACTTTGTAGAGAAGGAATAGGAGAGGCCGAAGCTCAGGATTTCCTTTAGCATCCAGTGGTGCCACTTGCAGAGATTGAAGTCGGAACTGGAGTCATAGCGCAGGTTGGCATAGATCTGGGTGCTGAGGAATTTATTTATGGCGAAGTCCCAAGTCGTCTCGATGTTACCCTGGAAATAATTGTAGTCCGTGAAGGCAAAGAGCCTGGTGCGCATCGAGATGTTGGAGGTGGCCTGCCATGTCATGTTGACCTCGCCGCTCGAACCGAACTCATTGTGAGTCTTATGTCCCGGCTTTATGTTGAACTGTGTCGGATCAATCTCCTTGTCGATGCAGACCTTAAGGTTGTAGGAGAGCGGAGCTATAGAAGCCGTCATGTTGAAGGTCTTCTTCTGGTTAGCGTAGTTGTAGGTCATACCGATACCGAGGTTGAGGTCGGCGGGCGATAGAAGCGATGCTGTACGGATGTCTGTATTTGTCTTATAGTTTCTGAAGAACTGGGTCTTGAACTGTCCTGTTATGGTGTAGAACCATTTCTGGAACGCCTTGAAACCATACTTGACATTATACTGGAAATTATCTTCGGAGAGTGAGTACTTGCGTCCTACTGCATTCTGCTCGATGGAGTTGACTCCGAGCTTATAGCTGACCGTGCTCTGGAAAATCTGGTTTGGGTGGTAGGTTGGGTTTAGCTGGACATCCCAGTAGAAATTATAGAGCAGGGCGAGATAGTTGTTGCCGCCCTGATACCAGTTTTTCGAAACGTAGGCCTGAGAGAACTGCAGTCCGGTATTGAAAGTATGTAGCCAATGCTTCTTCTTCTGTTCGAATTCAGGCAGGAGTGCGTCAGTCACAGCCACTTCCGGAAGGTTGAGGTTGCGGATATATGCACCGAGAGTCACGTCGTCTTCGGGCAATCTCGGAGGTACGGGAAGATCCCAGTAGGTATACTGGACCGAGTTCGGAGTATAGACCATCGTACTGTACATGTAGTCACCGCTGATTCTGGCTTGTGTCAGAACGTCATAAAGCCATGCCGGTGTGGTGGCAACGTTTGACCAAGCTTCTTCCTTGATTTTTTCATAGTTCGGTATCTGGCTGTCGGTCTGATTGCCGAAAGAGCGCTCATTGAGGGCGCGATAGCCTGAAAAGATCCAGGGGCCGATGATCGGATTGAATGGGAGTTCCGGCATTGTGTCGGGGAGTGCCGCAAGGATCTCCGGAAGTTCACGTATCACTACCGGCTGGAACAGAATGGAGTCCGTCGCCAGCGAGTCGGCAAGAGCGATGTCGGAGTCAAGGATCGACATCGCGGTAATAGCTTCGGGGTTCTGTGCAAGGGCGATAGATGCGATGCCCAGGCAGATGGCGGAAGTAAGGTGTCTCATATAGTAGTGGGGTTGTTGTTTAAAATGGAGAGTGGAGAGTGGAGAGTGGAGAGGATGAAGCTTATTTGGGAGCCTTTAGGATATCGTTATATTCATCTGATCGGATGACTTCAAGAGCTTTCCTGAACATCGGGTCTCGCTCGTTGTAGACTTTAAAATATGTTGAAGAATCATATATGTCACGTCCGATGAGTCCTTTCAGCACCATCGAGAAAAGAGGCTTGCTAATTTCGGCCTCCTCGGCATTGAACTCGATCTTCTCAGCCGTCGCGAGGTCGAAGAGTTCCCTGAGCTGGGTGTCGGAGATCTGATAACCCTTAAGGAAGTCGGTGTCGGTCGGATATTTAGCCAGAATTTCTTTTCTGTCCTTGTCCACAGTCTTGATTGCATAACGGTTAATAAGACCCTTTGCCATAACCTGACGGTAGTATTTGGTGTTTTCCGTCGTGTCGATGCCCACGAATCGGTCCGGTGAAATTCCTCCGCCACCATAGATGGGCCGGTTGAGTCTGAGCGTCCTCACCTTAAGGGAATCGATGTATTTGATTGAGTCTTCATGCATAAGTTCCCCATTGTTGAATCGGTCGAGAATGTCGTGGGCATAGGCATCTGCGTCCCCCTTTGTGTAGGGTTTCTGTATGTCGCGTCCGGTCGGTGTGTAGTAGTGGGCTACAGTCAGGCGCATCATAGATCCGTCAGGGAATGGGACGGGACGCTGCACGAGCCCCTTTCCGTAGCTGCGGCGACCTACCACCACGCCTCGGTCCCAGTCCTGGATTGCGCCGGCGGTGATCTCGGACGCCGATGCAGAATACTGGTTCATCATCACCACGACGCGTCCGTCGCCGAGAAGTGGTTTGAGTTCTGAGGGGAAAGCGAGGTAGTCGAATTTCGGACTGTTGAGCCCCTCAGTGAAGACCGCGAGGCTTCCCACAGGAAGAAGTTCTCCAAGAATGTCTACCGATGCCTTCAGGTATCCTCCACCGTTGTCAGTAAGGTCGAGAATGAGATCGGCCATTCCTTCCTTCTGGAGTTTCTTGACTGCCTCAGCGAATTCCTTGTGGGTCTCTGCGCCGAACTTGTTGAGCCTGATGTAGCCGATCCCGGGCTCCACCATATAGGCGGCGTCGACGCTGAAGATCGGAATATCGTCTCGTGTGATACTGAAATCGATAGTGTCGGGTTCTCCTGACTCATATCGAAGCACCGTCACGTCGACATTGGTGCCTTTAGGGCCGCGCAGTCTCTTCATGATGTCGGAATTAGGCATCTTCACTCCTGCAATTACCGTATCGTTGACCTTTATGATGCGGTCGCCCGGGATAATTCCGACACGTTCTGAGGGGCCGCCACCGATGGTCTCGATAACGTAGAGCGTGTCGGTAGCCATATTGAATGATATTCCGATCCCGCTGAAAGATCCGTCGAGAGGTTCGTTCAGTTCTTTTGTTTCCTTGGCGTTGGTATAAGATGAGTGAGGGTCAAGGCTCTTGAGCATTCCGACGATAGCTTCCTCCACGAGCTTGTCCTGATCGACGGAATCTACATACATCCGAGCGATGGCTTGCTCCGCGTAGGAAAGTTTAGTGGCGGGCATAAACTGCTGGGCGTATGCCGCGGCAGTCAAAAGAGCGAATATTGCGTAGAAAATCTTTTTCATTTATCTGTTTTTTTGCATTCGGCTTAATTGCCTTTAAAGGATTTGACGCTGCGGCGCGGTGAAGGTTTAACCTTCTCCGGGCGTCGGGAGGAATCGTGAGGCATCGTAGCCGTGGGCGGAAAGTTCCCTCACCATGCTGCTCGAAATGAAACCGAGCTCCGGGCGAGCCGTCAGGAATACAGTCTCGATGTCGGAAATCGCAGCGTTAGTGTCAGCGAGGTTTCGCTCATATTCGAAGTCCTTGACCTCACGAAGTCCCCTGACGATGAATCCGGCCCCCTTGCTCCTGGCGAAGTCTACGGTAAGTCCGGAGTAAGCCTCGACCGAAACGCGCGGATCGTCGGAGTATATATCCTCAATATCCTTCACCCTTCCGGCGATAGAGTCGGCGGCCGCTTTGTTGATGTTGTATCCGACGGCTATCACGAGGCGGTCGAATATTCCGAGCGCTCTGTCGGCAATATCCTTATGGCCTATAGTGAATGGATCGAAACTTCCGGGGAATACAGCCGTTCTCATGCGTCTTCTTCTATGATGAGGTTGTCGATGATGAAGTTCTGTCGGTCCATTGTGTTCTTTCCCATATAGAATTCCATCAGCTGGTCGTAGCAGTCCTCCTTCTTCACAATCACCGGATCGAGGCGCATGTCGGGACCGATGAACTCAGCGAACTCGTCGGCGTTTATCTCACCGAGACCTTTGAATCGGGTGATCTGCGCGTTCTTACCGAACTTAGCGATCGCCGCCTCCCTCTCCTCGTCTGAATAGCAATAATAGGTATCCTTCTCGCCATCAGAAGTGTCTTTCTTCTTCTTTCCCTTCTTACGCTGGATCGCCGCTTTGTTGCGCACGCGGAAGAGCGGGGTCTGAAGGATGTAGACATGTCCCTTCTTCACGAGGTCGGGGAAGAACATAAGGAAAAATGTGATGCAGAGCAGCCTGATATGCATTCCGTCCACATCGGCATCCGTCGCGATGATCACCTTGTTGTAGCGCAGACCCTCTATTCCGTCCTCGATATTAAGGGCCGCCTGCAGAAGGTTGAACTCATCGTTCTTGTATACGATTTCCTGTGTCAGTCCGAAGCTGTTGAGTGGTTTTCCCCGCAGTGAGAACACCGCCTGAGTCTCGGCGTTGCGCACTTTCGTGATCGTTCCGCTTGCGGAGTCACCCTCGGTAATGAAAATCGCCGATTCCTCGCGTCTGTCTTCCTTCGCGTTGGCGCGTAGCGAATCGTTGTAGTGGATGTGGCAGTCGCGTAGCTTCTTGTTGTGAAGGCTAACCTTCTTTGCCTTCTCACGGGCGAGTTTCGCGACTCCCGCCATCGATTTGCGTTCCTTCTCGTTGGCGGCGATCTTCTTGAGCATAATCTCGGCCGTCTCGGTGTGCTTGTGCAGATAGTCGTCGAGTTCCTTTTTCAGGAAATCGCCGATAAACTTATTCACTGTCACCGTACTATTAGGCGCAATCTCCTTGCTTCCGAGCTTAGTCTTTGTCTGGGACTCGAAAACGGGCTCCTGAATCCTCACGCTGACTGCTGCCACGATACCGTTGCGGATGTCGGCGTATTCGTAGTTTTTGCCAGAGAATGCCTTGATTGTCTTGCCGATATGCTCCTTGAAGGCAGCCAGATGTGTACCTCCCTGAGTGGTATGCTGGCCGTTGACGAAAGAATAGTATTCCTCGCCGTTCTGGTCTGTATGTGTAATCACCACCTCGATGTCGTCGCCTTTGAGATGTATGATAGGGTAGAGGGGTTCCGACGTTATGTTTTCCTTGAGAAGGTCGAGTAGTCCGTGGCGCGAGAGGTATCGTCTGCCGTTGAAATGGATATGTAGGCCGACGTTCAGATAGGTGTAGTTGGTCACCATAGTCTCTATCGTCTCCAGATCGAATCTGTAGTCGCGGAAAAGAGTCTCGTCAGGGCGGAAGCAAACCAGTGTTCCGTTCTCTTCAGAGGTCGGCATCTTGTCGGTGTGTTCAATAAGCCGTCCGCGGTCGAAAGATACGCGCACACATTCTCCGTCGCGGTAGCTCGTCACCTCGCAATGAGTAGATAGCGCGTTGACGGCTTTTAGACCGACACCGTTTAGACCTACGGATTTCTTGAAGTTCTTATCGTCGAACTTACCGCCGGTGTTTATATCCGAGGCCACTTCCTTCACCTTACCCAGTGGTATGCCACGTCCGTAGTCGCGAATCCTCACCTCTCCCGAATCGGCGTCGATGTCGATGTCGATTCGTTTGCCGGCACCCATATTGAATTCATCGATAGAGTTGTCTACCACCTCCTTGATGAGCACGTAGATACCGTCGTCGGCATGAGAACCGTCTCCGAGTTTACCGATATACATACCGGGACGCCGACGTATGTGCTCGTTCCATTCGAGAGTCTGAATAGCATCGTCTCCGTAGCCGTTGTCTGCGACTTTTTCGCGCTCCGTTGGCTCGGAGTCGATTTCGGCCTCGAATTCGCCCTCGCCTGAAACGGAAGCGGATTCTTCGGAGGCCTGATGCAGAGGTTCGGAATCGAGCGGCTCGATGTCGAATATGCTGTCGTTTTCGATTGTATCAGCCATATAGTAGGATTCAATTTTTTATTTTATTTCCACGTTAAGCCATTTCTCGAGTTCGCCGGTCCATTGGCGTTTGTAGGGGAATCTGTCGCGGAAGCCCCATCCATGTCCACCTGAGGGATAGGCATGGAGCGAGACGGGCACTTTATTGGCTATGAGAGCGGTATAGTAATCTATGCTGTTGGCGGGGGGCACAGCTCCATCGTCTGAAGATAGCATGATGAAAGCCTTAGGGGTGTCGGGAGTTACCTGAAGTTCGTTGGAGAATTGCTTCACCGTTTCGTCGGTGGGATTTTCTCCCAGGAGGTTGATGCGGGAGCCCATATGTGTCTTTTCTGCGTCCATGCTGACTACAGGATAGAAAAGAATCTGGAAATCGGGTCTGGTTTCGGCCGAAGAGTAGTGGGTAGCGAGAGTGGATGCGAGGTGTCCGCCTGCCGAAGCTCCTGCAATGCCTACCTTTGAGGGATCGACACCGAGTTCGGAGGAATACTTGCGCAGTAGGCGCATGGCCTGTTCGGCATCGGCGAGTGGAATCGAGCTGTCTCCATAAGGGAGACGATATTTCAGCACCGCGTATGTTATGCCCTGAGCGTTCATCCAGTCGGCCATATCGTGTCCTTCATGGGCCGAGGCTTCGTGAGTATAGCCTCCACCGGGGCACATGAGAACGGTTTTTCCGGTAGGATTCTTAGGAGTATAGACTGTAATGGCAGGATCTATCCTGAAGTCCTGGGCCTTCACCCGTTCGGATTTGGCATCTGTCTGTTCAAGAGGGTTTTCGTCCCAAAGGAGTATTTCGGTTTTTTTCTGTGCCGAAGCGGTTAGGCTTGTCGTTAGCAGGCACATTGCGATTAGTTTTATAAATTTCATTGTGTAAAAGCGTATGATCCGTAATGAACTACAAAATTAGTAAAAATAATTGAGAATTGAAAATTGAGAATTGAGAATTTAGAATTAAACCTAACGGGGTGGTCAGTCGTTCTAATTACGACTAATGTATAAATATAAAAATTAATTTGATAAATGGCAACAGTTAAATTCCAAGGAGCTCCCATGAAGACTGTAGGTGAGCTTCCCGCAGCAGGAGCAGTGGCTCCTGATTTCAGTCTGGCTGCGCAGGATCTTTCAGATTTCGATCTTGCGTCTCTCAAGGGAAAACGCGTAGTCCTCAATATCTTCCCGAGCATTGATACTGATGTGTGCGCCGCTTCTGTAAGGAAATTCAATGTGGTGGTGTCAAGTCTGCCTGAGACCGTTGTAGTGTGCGTATCGGCCGACCTTCCCTTTGCCGCACAGCGTTTCTGCGCTGCCAACGGCATTAAGAACGTCGTCACCGGCAGCACTTTCCGTAGCGACTTCGGCAAGGCATATGGCGTAGAGTTTGCGGAAGGTCCGCTTCGCGGCCTTATGGCGCGTTCGGTAGTCGTCATCGATAAGGACGGCAAGGTGTTGGGCAGCAAGATGGTAGAGGAACAGACCAACGAGCCTGACTATCAGTTTGTGGAAAGCCTGCTCGCTTGATTTTTCAGGAGTAGGATTATAGAAAGAATAGGCCTGCGGAATGATTGGATTCCGTGGGCTTTCTTTTCACGCGGAGAGGCGGAGGGGCTGAGAGCACAGCATTCAAGACCAGAGTTCCAGAGTACAAGAGCCCTGATGTCGGAAACTATTCAGCAGCAAGCAGGGAGTACCATAGGCTACGCAATGCATTGTCGCTGACTATGCGAATTTCAACTAAAGTGGGAAAGAACCGCATTTAAGTCTTCAGTCTTCAGTCTTCAGATTGGCTACGCAGTGTGATTATCTCGCGCAAAGGAGCAAAGGGCTCGCTGAGCAATTCATTATGATCGCCGATTCGGCACTCGGGAGCGGAGGGCGCAGAGGCTCGCTCGCTTCGCTTCGCATTGCGTGAGTGGGGCAGCTGCGGTAGGGTTGTTGTGCTGTTGGATGGGAAAGGAGGAGCCGCAACGCGGATGGCGAAGCGCTTTGCGCCGCCAGGATCGCAGATAGGGCGGATGGAACGCGGATTTTTTTTAGTCTTGAGTCTTAAGAGGGCGGTCTTGTCATTGGGCTTGGCCAATACGGATTCGTCAATGAGCCTGGCTACGCCGGCTTTCGCGGATTTGGTCTCGCGGAGAGTCTTTATTGCGTGAGAGGGGCGGTTTTTAAGACAAAAGGCGTGGGGCTCGTCGGAGGG
>JAIDTS010000380.1 GCA_029060585.1 Muribaculaceae bacterium | reverse complement strand
TTAATTAATTTCTATGACGTTGACAAATATTTTGGGTGCAAGTTTAGTTATGATTCTTAAAAAATCACTTAAAAATATTGAGTTGTTATCTCACTCCATCCTTTTTTACAATTTTATCACTATTTTTTTTAGATATAGCGGCAATCCAACAAGCAAACAGACGCCTACGAGGAAAAGGGAGTAGAAAAGAGATCCAAATTCGTTTCCGCCACATAGAGCGGAAAACCAGTCAGGGAAGCACTGCCCCCCGATCCGGATTTCCCATACGAACTCCTCGAGCAGATAGCTGAAGCAGTAGAGCACGAGGGGATTCAGTCCGAAGACGCGTGCCGGCTTGACGAGCCAGGGTGCTTTTATCCTGCGGATGTCGAGCATCCAGACGAGGATGGCAAGAGTCGTTGCAGCACCTCCGCAAGTGGCGAACACAAAACTCGGGGTCCAGAGGTTCTTATTGATCGGAATCATGGGGTTGAGGAAAAATCCGAGAATGATGAGGCCTCCTCCTACGAGCGCAAGCCTCGCTACAACCTTCCAAAGGTCATTCTTTCCTTTCATGATGAGATCGCCGCAAAGCATGCCTATGAGCACGTGGGCGATTCCCGGGAGGTTTGAAAGCAGACCTTCAGGGTCGAAACATATGCGTACGTCACCGCCGACCCGCTTATGATACATATGCTCGCATCCTATGACAGCTCTGTCGATGCGTGCGATAATGTTGTCTTCCGACAGACTGAACCCGTTGAAGGCTACCAATATCGCCGCATATGCCACGAGAATGACAGTAATCGTCGCTACCAGTCGTTTTGAAGGACCCATGTAAATGTAGATGAGTGAGGCGAAGAGATAGCAGATGCCGAGGCGAACGAGCACTCCGGTCAGACGTAGAGTCTCGAATTCGAGAAGTTTCTCGACTCCTCCTATTCCTCTGGCGATCCATGTGAGAAAGATTCCGACTATGATTATCTTCAATCCTCTCCAGGCCGATTTCAAGGCAGCACCGGATTTAGAGAGTCCGGCCTTATTCAGAGAGAAGGCGGCGGATACACCCATGATGAACATGAAAGATGGAAACACAAGGTCGGCAAAAGAAAGTCCATCCCACAACACATGGTTGAGGAATGGAAACATTCTTCCGCTGCCGACCTGGTTGTTGACCACGATCATCAAGGCTATGGTAAGGCCTCGCATCACGTCGAGGCTTAGAAGTCTTTTACGCTTGTCAGTCATTTCAGGTCAAGATGTTCGGCAGTATGGTTATGTCACTTGAGGTTTACCATTCGAGTACTCATATGGTAGGGGAGGATACCGGTCTTTGAAATGATCTTCTGGCCAATAAAGCCTTTGCTGAACTGATAGAAGCTGTTGAGGACGCTGCTTCCTGTAGCAGTGCTGATCATGTAGACCTTGCGGTAGAGTGGATACTCGCCGCTGTTGATATATGCTTGGTAAGGCATGTACGCTACAGTGGAGAAATCATTTTCCTCTACAGGATTCGCTACCTTCAATATCTTCACCTCAGTGGTAAGGTTAGTGGCGACGGTATCGTTTTCCACGGCATAGTCGGTCATCCTTTTCTCTACAGGCACGTTCTTGGCCTCGCTGAGGTCAGCTCCGAGCCAGCTGACGCTGATGATGCCGATCGCGTTCTTGTCTTTCTTGACTATGTCAAACACCTCTGCGTTGTCTTTCTGGGCGAATGCGTTAGGATTGTCTGATACCTTGCCGTTTTCTCCGAGAAACTTCTCGCGCATATAGCTGACCGTAGAGCTACCCTGGTTGTCGAATACCAGGCGGATGTTGGCGTCTTCCGGAACTGCGAGCTGATTCCATTTTGAAATCTTGCCGTTGATTATCTCCTTTATGTCGGAGAGTGTGAGTGTATTGACAGGGTTGTCCTTATTGACGATCAGCGCAACGGCGTCCACGGCTATGCAACTCTGACGTACGACCCTGCGGTACTTGTCCTTGATGTATTTGATCTGATCCTGAGTGAGCTCGTGGGTTGTAACTACCAGCTGAGTCTTGTTTTCAAGCAGAGAGTCCATAGCTGTCTGCTCGTCGACATAGAAGGGAATGATCGCACTGTTTGGATACTGGTATTCGAATACTTCAATCTCTTCCTGCAGTATATGTCTGAAACCATCGTCGCAGTACATTGTTGCGCTTCCCTCGGCGTATTCTCCTTTTTTAATTGGGGTGCAGGCTACCGCAAAAGCCGCCAGGATGACTCCCAGCGACAATGCCTTTACACTCTTGTGTGAGTTTATGAGATTCTTCATGTGGATTTGTTTAAGGGTGAAGCTTAGCTTTCCGTAGGAGAGTGCCTATTCGTTCTTGTTGACGATATACATTCTCACTCCTCTCCAGATACCATAGGCGATGAGAATTCCACCTACGATGTAGCTGACAGTAGTGTCGATGCTCTCGAAAAAGCCTGTGAAGAAGAGTATGCCTACTGCGATGTAGACTATCATCATGAAGATATTGAAGCCAATGCGAAATCCTTTCGGCTGGCCGGTCTGGGGATCATCTAAATTTTTCATGTCTTTTAGTATTTTTAGGGTTTCTATTTATTTAACATTTATGATGGCCGTTGGTTTACTCATGTTAAAAAAAAATCCCGCATCCTTGGATGCGGGATTTTCTATAGATAGGGTAGGGGATTACTG
>JAIDTS010000038.1 GCA_029060585.1 Muribaculaceae bacterium | reverse complement strand
AGGTCGGTGATTTCGGCAGTATAGATAACCGATCCGTCACTCTGAGCGGCATGAGATAGCACGATATTAGGAGGAAGTTTGAAACCTTCTACCTTGATGCGCGAAGCGAGTGCAGCAGGGACCTTTACGATGGTGCGTCCGTGCACAATGCTATAAGGGGAAGCGAGATTGATGTCGCAGAAATGCTCCGGTGCCTTATAGGTCTGCTGAAACGACACCTTGGCATTCTTGTCTTTCTTCACGGGCACGCGCATGTAGCAGATGCGCGAACCGTCGTAGAACACGTCGGAACTCTGCCAGCTGCGGTAGTAGGGCTTGACGCCGGGCGCGGAAGCCTTGTCGATGGATATGTTGTCGTTATAAAATGCCACAGCATCTGCGAACCCGTCGGAATTCAGGGCTGTATAGACCGTTTCTGTCTCGGATTTCACGGATGCTATTTCTCCGCTTTTCTCTAATATGGAGAATGTCTGGGTACGCTCATCGATGACTATATTTTCATCCGCAGCAGGCGTGGCCGCGAATCCGGTCAGCAGGCCGGGGAAAACAATAAGGAGAGTGAGGATTGAGGTTCGCTTCATATGCAAAATGTATGTCAGGTTGGTATCCTGATACAAAGCTACAAAAAATAAAGATGAAAAGCAAATATTATATAGTCAATGTTTGCCATATTATGAATATTTATTATCTTTGTCGGCTTTATTAAGAATAATTCATGGAAAAGGAAGATATAATACTGAGGGGAGTCTCTGCTCGGACGGGGCTTCCGCTTAAAGGGGTAGCGGCCGTCATCAAGCTTCTTGACGAAGGGGCTACCGTTCCGTTCATCAGCCGCTACCGTAAGGAACTGACGGGCAGTATGGACGAGGTGGCCGTTCGTGCTGTGGAGGCGGCACTTAAGACTCAACGCGAACTGGAGGCACGCCGCGATTTCATCCGCGAGGCCATCGCCAATGCGGAAGCCCTTGATGCCAAGACCGCGGATGCCCTTGACAAGGCGTCTACCATGACCGAACTGGAAGATATCTACGCTCCCTACAAACCCAAGAAACGAACCCGCGCCACCATAGCACGGGAGAAGGGACTCGAACCACTCGCCAAGCTGCTTATGACGGGACGTCCTGAGGATTGCGCCGATGCGGCGCGTCGGTATGCAGGCAAGCATGATGTGAAGGATGTGGAGGAGGCTCTCGCCGGAGCGTCTGACATAATCGCGGAATGGGCCTCAGAAGCTCCGAATCTCCGAAACATAACCAGAAACCATTACCGGCGCGCGGCCTCCATTGCATGCGTGGCCGCCAAGGGAAAGGAAGAGGAACTTAAAGGCTCCCCGTTCGCCCAGTATGCCGAATTCTCTCAGAGTGTAAGGCGCATACCGTCTCATCAGTATCTTGCCCTCCGCAGGGCCGAGGCTGAGGGTCTGGTGAAGGTGAAATACGAACTGCCTGAAAAAGGTGCGGAACTGCGTGACCGGCTTATCGACAATTTCGGACCGCGATACGCCTCTAAGGAATGCGGACGCATAATAGACTCGGCGGTCGAGGACGCTGCCAAGCGGCTTCTTCAGCCTTCAGTAGAGACGGAGGTATCGGCTTCGCTGAAGGAGGAAGCCGACAAGGTGGCTATAGATATTTTCGCAGGCAACCTGCGCCAGCTTCTGCTTGGCGCTCCACTTAAGGGACACAGAATCCTCGCTATCGACCCGGGCTACCGCACGGGGTGCAAAGTCGTGGCGCTGGACCAGCAGGGGAACCTGCTCGATGATTCGGTGATCTATCCCGTGCCTCCGCGAAATGACTTTTCCGGCGCACACCGCACCATAGAGAGTCTCATCAAAAAGCATAGTCTCGACACCGTAGCGATAGGCAACGGCACGGCATCGCGCGAGACGGAGAAATTCGTAAAAGGGAGCGGGCTTGTGCCTGAAAAATCCGTCTATGTGGTCAGCGAGAACGGAGCGTCGGTCTACTCGGCGTCTGATGTGGCCCGTAAGGAGTTTCCCGATAAGGACGTGACAGTGCGCGGAGCTGTCTCGATTGGACGCCGCCTGATCGATCCGCTTGCAGAACTCGTCAAGATCGACCCGAAGTCGATCGGAGTGGGTCAGTATCAGCATGACGTAGACCAGGCTAAACTGAAGGATATGCTCGACTATACAGTCATGAGCTGCGTGAATGCAGTCGGCGTTGACGTCAACACAGCCAGCGAGCAGCTGCTCTCCTATGTCTCAGGGATCGGGCCGGCTCTGGCGAAGAATATCGTTGCCTACCGGACGGCAAACGGAGATTTCCGGACCCGAAAGGAACTGAAGAAAGTGCCTCGTCTCGGCGACAAGGCGTATGAGCTTAGTGCCGGTTTCCTTCGCATACCGGGAGGGGATGAGCCTCTCGACAATACGGGAATCCATCCGGAGAGCTACGCTCTGGTCAAGGAGATGGCCAAGAGCATCGGCAAGGATGTATCTGAACTCCCTGCGAAGGCTGATCTTCTCGACAGCATTGACATAAAGACCCTTGCAGATAAGGGTGTCGGCGGTCTGGAGACTATGACCGACATTATAACGGAGCTTAAGAAACCCGGACGAGACCCTCGTACGGACGACGACAACGAGGCGTTCACGCCCGGAGTGGAGGATTTCGACTCCCTGACGGAGGGTATGGTGCTCCCGGGGATCGTCAACAATATCACCGCTTTCGGGGCATTCGTCGATTTAGGGATAAAGGAAAACGGCCTCCTCCATATCTCAAAGATATCGAAGAGGCGCATATCGTCGGTAGGAGAGGTCCTTAAGCTCGGTCAGCGCATCGAGGTGAAGGTCATAGACATCGACCGTACCCGCAAGCGGATCTCACTTGAATTAATTCATAATGCACAGTGCACAATGC
>JAIDTS010000379.1 GCA_029060585.1 Muribaculaceae bacterium | reverse complement strand
GTGATGGGACCAACTTCAGAGGCTTCAAGACCGCCTTCCTTGCATAGAAAACCTACAATATCACCTTTCGACAGTTTTTCCTTACGTCCTGCGCTTATGCGAATGGTAGCTTTGTCGCTTCTCAAGGAAGAAGAAGCAGTCGGATCTGGGCGATAGGTGCCGTCGGTCTCTATGAACGGTTTGAGTTCCTCGTCAGGTCCTGTCAGAACGTATATGTCTCCGCTCGCATCGACACGGGCCGTACGTCCGTTGCGGTGTGTATATGTCTCCGGAGTGAGGGGCTGATGATAGTGGACGATGCTGCTCACACCGCGAATGTCAAGGCCACGGGCTGCAAGATCTGTAGCTATCAGAATCGGGGCCGAACCATTGTTAAACATAGATATCGCGTCCTCGCGCTGGAATTGGTCAAGCTCGCCGTGATAGAGCGCGCAGGCCACCTTGTGCTTCTTAAGGAATTCAGCCACCCGGACCGCGCTCTCACGATGGTTGACGAAGACTATAGTTCGTTCCGGTATATCTTCCTTGGAAATACTCCTAAGCAGTGTGAGCAGAGACTCCAGCTTATCCTTATCGGTATCTACGCGATAGATTTTCATACGCTCACGCACATCGGAAGAGTTGCCGGAGAAATCTATCTCAAGAGGTTTTTCGAGTTTGATGAAGGAGGGGAGTGTAGAACTTGCAGTCGCAGAGGTCAGAATAATCCGGCTTACGTTTTTCAGCCTGTTGAAGATCTTGCGCATATCATCCTCAAAACCCAATTCGAGCGATTTGTCATACTCGTCGAGAATCAGAATCCGAGTTGGGACGGGATCTACGTTTCCCCGCTTAAGATGGTCGAGAAGCCGGCCAGGAGTAGCCACGATAACGTCTGGCGTGACGCTGAGGGTATTTACCTCGTCCTCTACATTATGACCTCCATAAAGGGCCGTCACCTTGAACCCGGAAGCTATCTCGCGAACCACTCCCGCTATCTGGATCACCAGTTCGCGGGAAGGTGCGATGATGATAGCCTGAACGCGTCCTGTAGGGGGATTTAGCCACTTCATCATAGGAAGCGTGAAGGCCACTGTCTTTCCGGAGCCTGTAGGCGCAACGAGTATTATTTCCTTAGTTTCTGAGGCAGCAGCCATCGAGCGGCGCTGCATATCGTTGATTTCTTCAATACCGAGACGTGAGACGTTCGGCAGAAATTCCTTTTCTCGCATAGTTATTTCAATTCATAATTCATAATTCACAATGCATAATTAACACTCAAAGGATAAAAATGCATTGAGCAAAATACTTAATATCCCAACTATCCCAATGTATATAACGAATATTATGGTCGCTAGGATTAATTAAGAATTGAGTATTACGAATTATGTATAATAATAAAAGGCTTTCGAAAGAATCGAAAGCCTTGAGGGTGGCGGGAGCAGGACTCGAACCTGCGACCTTTGGGTTATGAGCCCAACGAGCTACCACTGCTCCATCCCGCGGTG
>JAIDTS010000378.1 GCA_029060585.1 Muribaculaceae bacterium | reverse complement strand
CCGCTCTCGGCCTTGAAGATGGAATCCCCTCATCCATTAGTTGCTTCCTTGTCCAGACGGATGGAAACAACATCCTCTTCGACACAGGCCTTGGAGCCCCGTTCAGCCAGCTTCAATCCAGACTTTCAGAAAAGGGACTGACCGCCGACAGTATAGACCATATCTTCCTAACCCACCTGCATGGCGACCATATCGGAGGCATGCTCAGCGACGGGGAAGTGGTGTTCCCAAACGCAGAAGTATATGTAAACCGTGTCGAGGCTGATGCCTGGGTCAATATGCCCGACGGTAAAGGAGACCAGGCGTCGGCAGTCTTGAACGCTTACAAAGACCGTTTGCATAAATTTGAAGCCGGCGACACCCTCGACTGCGCAATAGTGTCAATTCCAGCCTACGGCCACACTCCGGGTCACACTGTATTTGAGATAGACTCCATTCTCATAGCAGGCGACCTAATGCACGGAGTAGCACTGCAAACCCAACATCCCGAATACTGCGCCCGCTACGACATGGATCAGGAAGCCGCCGTAGAATCACGCAAACGAATCCTCCAATACGCCAAAGACAACAACCTGACCCTCATAGGCATGCACTTTCCCGCTCTCTCCGAGTAATAAAAAAGATAAATTTTCCCATTCCTAAGTTTCATACACAACTTCACATAGTACACTAACCTCCAAAGCCAACTGCTTGTGCCGGTGTACATTTGCAAAACACATGACTATAACTATGACGAAGAAAGATAACATAGCCGAAATGCAACCCATTTTTGAATCTCTGAAAAGAATTGAGGATAATGGAGAAATCTATTGGAGTTCCCGAGAACTGAGTGACGCAATGGGTTATTCTGCATATTGGAAATTCAGCCGTGTCATAGACAAAGCCATTAAGGTTGCTTCTGAAAAAGGAATGGAAATCGATCACCATTTCAACCGTTCGGTTGAAATGGTCAGACTGGGCAGTGGTGCATATCGTAAAGTGGAACTATTCCATCTGTCAAAGCTGGCTTGCCTTATAATAGCGGAAAATGCTGACTCAAAAAAGGCACTTGTACAACAAGCAAGACAATATTTTTCTGCAACTTTCAGCTCGTTGGAACTAATTGACAACTCTCAATCATCCAACATATTATTCTACAAATCTCCACAAGGTGAGGCTCGAATAGAAGTAATATTCAATAGCGAAACATTTTGGATGTCGCAGAAGCGCATGGCTTCTTTATTTGGCGTAGACGTAAGGACTATCAACCACCATCTAATCCAAATTTTTGAATCCGGAGAATTGGATAAATCCTCAACTATCCGAAAAATTGGGATAGTTCAAACAGAAGGTAATAGAGATGTGGAGCGCACTCCGCTATTTTATAATCTTGATGCCATCATCGCTGTAGGATATAGAGTGAACAGTTACCAGGCGACTCAATTCAGAATTTGGGCTTCTTCCGTATTGAAAGAATTTATCGTCAAAGGCTTTGTCTTGGATGATGAACGTTTGAAACAGGGACGACATTTCGGGAAAGACTATTTTGATGATTTGCTTGAGCGTATTCGGGAGATACGCACATCAGAGCGAAGATACTACCAAAAGATAACAGATATATATGCTGAATGCAGTATTGATTATGACTCCCGGTCTGAAGATACAAAACAGTTTTTCAAGATGGTTCAGAATATGATGCACCTTGCTGTCACAAATCATACTGCCGCCGAGATAATTTATGACAGAGCAAATGCCGACATGCTACACATGGGACTTACATCTTGGAAGAAAGCACCTGATGGACGCATCCAAAAGTCTGATACAGAAATCGCGAAAAATTATCTATCCGTTGATGAGATTTCCCAATTAAATGCGATAACTACATCGTTTCTCGATTTGGCCGAAGCTCGAGCGCGGCGCCACATTCCGACCAAGATGTCTGAATGGAAGGAGCGTCTGCAAGCTTTCTTAGTGACAATGGACTATACCATTACCCCCACTTCCGGCACCGTGACACATACCCAAGCAATAGAAAAGGCTCACTCTGAATATGACAAATACCGTTTAATTCAGGACAAAACTTTCATAACGGATTTCGACAGATTCCTCTCCACTTCAGAAGAAGACCTGCTTCCCCTCGACGATCTGCCTTGACAGCAAAATACAGACCTGTTGTAGCTTACATTGCATACTTGTTCAGGTCGCGACGCAAAGCTCTGCCCTGTGCGCCTTCGCGTGCGACTAAATACATTGAGGAAGGAGTTAAGTAATTTCATGTAGATTTATTATGAACGGACCGATTAGGAACACAAAAGTTAAAACAGCCATAAAACGAATCGCACTGGTATTCAGTGCGCTCTTGATCCTAACTGTTTTATTCACACTATATGCCAACATCCGGGTTGATAGATCGTCGTCCGGACGGATATACACTGTGCATGATTCCGTACCCTATAATAAGGTAGCTCTGCTGCTCGGTACAAACCCTCTCAATAGATGGGGTGGTCCTAACTCATATTTCACCAACCGTATCAACACTGCCGCCGCACTGTATCACGCAGGTAAGGTGGATTTCATCATTGCAAGCGGCGACAATCATACCAAAGAATACGACGAACCTTCTGCCATGCGCGATTCCCTCATCGCGCACGGAGTGCCTGAACATAGGATTATCCTTGACTATGCCGGATTCAGGACACTCGATTCGGTCGTTCGTTCAAAGGAAGTCTTCGGTTGCGAATCTATTACGGTCGTATCGCAGGCTGATCACAACGCAAGGGCTTTGTATCTTGCCGAGGCAAATAATATTGACGCTATCGCTGTCTCATCTCCCGTCAGGGCCGGAAGATGGGTTAGACTGAGGCTGACTCTCAGGGAATGGCTCGCCCGAGACAAAATGATGCTCGACATCTTGTTTGGCAAGCGGCCTCATTTCCTCGGAAAGAAGATAGAGATTCCAGACATAACTCCACAAAAAAGTTATTCTACGGCAGACGGCATGACCATAAAGATTGCGGAGCCTCTTCTTATCACTTCCCCTGTTGATTCTCTCGTGCTGCAGATCCATAACGATATTAAAGAAGAGATCATGACAGGACAATATTACAGTATAGAAAAACTTGAAGAGAATGGCGAATGGAGGGAGCTCCCCCACATCGGAGGCTGTATCTTTACAGCAGAAGGATGGATTATTGCTCCGGAAGGAACCACAAATACAACCATCAACCCCAATAATTACGTAAACACCAAGCATTACGATAGAAACTGGAAACCTGGCACCTATAGACTTTCAAAACCATTTACATTGTTTTCCCATCCACATGAAAATACCGATACCGCCTTTGTAGAATTCAAAATCAGATAGCCAAACAACACCAAAACAGCCAACTAACAATCCCCTCCACTTCCAACTAATTTAAGTGAATTGGAGGGTGCATTCAAAATGGCGCACCGTCCATACAGCGTAGCTCAAACGTCCTATAAGTAATTATTATTTAAAATTAAGTGTATCGATGTAGGTGCTACATCGATACACTTTTAGGACTGGATCATAATTAGGTTATTTTACCACAGACTTGCGTGTGGATCCATCGCTCATCCTAAATATGTAAATTCCAGTGCTGGGATTCTCTATTCGACGTCCATCAAGAGTATAAATTTCTTTGATTGTAGCATCTAAATCGTTAGAAACGGTATCCACGCCACTCTCAATCGCTTCTATATTATAAAATTTATTCCATATATCAGCCATCTTGTAAGCCTCTATTGATTCCTGAGGTACTTCAAGCAAACAAGATTCATATGGATTCATGTCTGGCATAAAAAGGATGTCATCATCAAGTGGTTGAGGCACAACTGCATGATTTATTAATGTTTTCAAAGGAACACTGCGGAAAATGCCATTTTCTATTTGCGTTACAGTGGAAGGAATAGTAAACGATTCAAGAGACTCCGCATTTGAGAACGCCTCCTCGCCTATTTCTTCAAGGCCTTCATTTAGGGTCACTTCCGTAAGATTTTTAAGATTATGCAAGGCTACTCTGCCGATTATCTTCAATCCTGAGCCTGCTGTGAAATCTGAAAGACGCTCATTCCATGCAAGAGCAAACTCTTCAAGTTCTTCCACAGAATCAGGAAGTTTTACACTTTTTAATTGTGTCTGGTAAAGACCGGCACGACAGATTTTCGTTACACCATCCGGAATGTCAATGCTTTCTATGCCTGACCCATAGAAAGAATAAGGGCCTATCTCAACGAGTGTGGAAGGGAGGGATACTTCCTTTAGAGCAATATCGCTTTCAAACGTATAGGGATAAGTGGAGGTGAGTCCTTCTGCTAAAACTGCTTTGACAAGGCTCGTACATTCGCTAAATATGGCTTCGTCTACATAAGTCAGAGTGCTGGGCAAATATACTTCTTCTATATTCAGACATCTTAGGAATGCATATGTATTAATACTCTCCAGACCTTCATTTAGAATGGCTTTTTTAAGACCTGTGTTGAGAAAACCCTGAAGTCCGATACTCTTCAGTGTTGAAGGGAATGTGAACTCTGAGAGTTTCTCACAGTTCTGGAAAGCCATGTCTCCAATATGTTCTAATCCTTCATTTATAGTGATCTGAGAAAGAGCATAACTTTCTGCAAAAGCACATTTATCAATTCGCTTAAGGCTTGCAGGAGTCTTAAGAGTGGTGATATCATATTGATAGAAAGCATAGTCGCCAATCTCAACTATACCGTCAGGAATAATCAAATCACCAGACTTAAACACGGAAAAAACAATTGTTTTCTCTTCATTATCAATGAGCATACCGTCCTCTGTCTTGAAAACAGAATTATCCGCCGCGACTGTCAATGACTCAAGACCAAGATTATTGTAGAATGCAGCTTTGCCAATATGTTTTATACTGGAAGGTAGGTGAAGAGACGTCAACTGCGAGGATGCAAAAGTCATTTCTCCGATACTTTCTACATTGGAAAGATCTACGGAATGCAAGAAAATATTATTGCGCATAGACATGTCTTCAAGATTCTTTACTGCGGAGGGGATAACAAACTCATTATCCTCCTTGCCTGCAGGATAGACGTAAAGGGTGGACATATCTTTACTATACAGCACACCATCTTGTGACGCGAAGAAGCCATTAGTGTCGTCAAGCGTGATAGCCGATACTCCGGTCAGAGACCTCCATGGATTTTTGCCAATTGACTCAATTGATGAAGGAAGATGCACCTGTCCAGAGAGTGCTTTATTGCCCATAAATGCATAGTCACCAATTGATTTTAGGGTAGAAGGGAGGATGAGGGTCTCAAATTCACAGTTTTCGAAAGCTTCTGTTCCGATAGTTTCCAATCCTTCGTTAAGGGTGATATCCAATGCACGGCATCTTAAAAATGCAAATTCCTCAATGGTCTTTACATTCTCCCCTAATACAACAGAATCAATTTTAGAATTGAAAAATGCAGACTCGCCGATAGTCACGATAGGATATTCCTTGTCGTCATACATGACCGTATTAGGAATGACCGGATTTCTTGTGAAATCATCTGCATACTTGTCAAATGCGACAATAGCTGCAGTGCCTTCGGCTTCATTGATGTCATATACAAACATACTGCCTTCCACAACAGTGGCGGATGCCATGCCATATCCAATCGGTCCTAAAATCAAACCTGAAAGGAGGGCTGGCTTTACAAACATTTGTAAAATTTGTTTCATAATTAAATTTAAGTGGTTAATAT
>JAIDTS010000377.1 GCA_029060585.1 Muribaculaceae bacterium | reverse complement strand
ACTATCCCACATCTCCTAGTATTACAAGAATAACAAAATCCACATAAAAATGATATACAATGTCGCATAATGCCAACATCCGGTATAGATGAGCTGACGGTAATGGCATTAGGAGTCGTCGGACTGTCGTTCGGCGACTTCTGCCGTCTTACGTTCGGGGAATTCGAGGCCGTGATGAAGGCTCACAACGAGGCGGAGACAATCAGACAGCTGGAGAAGGTGCCAGATTCATATGGCGTCAGTAAATAGATATGTTTTCGCAGTCGTCTGTGACAAAGAGGGGGCGGGAGTCGGGATTGGTAGACTCTATTATTACATTGCGGAAAATTATATCTCTGGCGTGGTTAAGCCAGAAACCCTGAGCCGGCAGTATTCCCCACATCGTGGATTCGGGATATTCCTTCACTTTCTCATCGGTCGGAGCCGGCGTTACCGACTGTCCTCCGGCGTGCCGGATCCTTATATCGTGGAGCTGAATGTCGGTGACGGGGTGCCCTTCCAGTCCTGTGATGGAACTGCCTGTAGGTCCCGCCTCATCTATCAGGATGTCGTGAAGCACTACCCCGCTTATCGATCCTACTCCCTCAACCGGATGGTCTTTTGAGTATGGACGGGCACGGTCGGCAAGGCGGATGAAAATGGGCGACTCTGTGCCGATTACGGTTATATCAGAGATATCAACATTCCTCATTATACCTCCATCCACAATCTCAAGGGAAATAGCTGAATGGCCTATGCCTCCCGGATAACCGAAGAACTGTGATGACAGGTCTGACGATGGTTTTATAGAGATGCCGCGGATTATGATATTGCGGAAACCTCCGTTTGTCTCTGTGCCAAGTTTTATGGCGTTGCAATGGGAAGACACCACACAGTTCGAGATCACTACATTCTCGCAAAGACGTGGAGAAGTACTCTTGAGAGTGATCGCGTCATCGTCAGAATCCGCTATCATGTTGGAGACAGTAACATCGTGGCATCCGTCAATATCCAGGGCATCATTGTTGTAGTTGTTGCGATTAAATACAGTGATTCCATCTATCCGCAGACGATCGCAGGCGAGATAATGCTGCATCCAGCAACCGGAATTCCTAAGTGTTATCCCCTTGACAGAAATATCCTTTCCACGGATGATGCGCAGGAGATGAGGGCGGGTGATGCCTTCATCGTTCCATGACAATTTCGGGAATGCTCTGCCCCTGCCGTCAATAGTACCATATCCTGAGATCGATACATTTTCCACGGAATCGGCATATATCAGCTGGATGGTAGGTATTCCCGTGCGAAGGGAGACATAATCGCTCGTCACCGGCACATAATCCTTTATGTCGGTGCTTCCAAAAAGAGTAGAGCCTTCCTCGAGATAAAAATGCACGTTGCTTTTTAGTCGTATGGAACCTGTCTTGAAATCACCTGCAGGCACCACTACCCTGCCTCCTCCGGCCTTGGAACAAGCATCGATCGCCTTTTGAATGGCTTCTGTGGAAAGACACGTCGTGTCGCTGACGGCACCATAGTCGGTGATATCAAAAGTCCGGGCACTCAGCGACATAGTCGAGATCGCTGTCAGTAAGAAAAGGGCGTTAAGTCTCATAGCTGTTTTAATTGTAGTTGCAAAGGTAGCGAATAATTCAGCCATCACCAAAGAAATTAAGTAAAAAACCCACCTAAACGAAAGGGAAAAAGAAAATTTGCGTATAATAGCTGTAACAAACGGGCTGCACGGCCGTATATAGGATGAAAGCATTATGAAGACAGATCAACTGACATCCTCGTTTATGGCGCTTCGACAACGGCTTCACCGCAGCGCACTCGCATACCTCAAAGATGATGAGGATGCGAGCGATGCCCTGCAGGATACTTTTCTCCGGCTTTGGAAATCAGGAGAGGTGGAGAGCGATTCGGAGGCAACAGCAAAGCTCTTCGTAGCTTTGCGCAACGTCTGCATCGACCGCCTAAGGCGGAAGAGGTCGGTAGAACTGGAAGAAAAGCATACGGTATCCCTTAGGATTGAACCGGCTTCGGGAGAAGACATGGAGCGTCTTGAATCGCTTCTTACAGCCGGATTGACTCAGTTGCAGCGCCAGATTTATTCCTTATCGGTCCATTATTCCATGGACTACAAAGACATTGCTGTGAAATTAAAGATGAATGAGGGAGCCGTGAGGGCTCATATGTGCAGAGCGAGAAAGAAAATCAGTGAAAACTATAAGATACTTGATAGATAATGGAGACGATGGATAAAGAAAAATACCTCAGCATGGAGGAGACGGAGCAGCTTTGCAGCCTTTATATGGAATGCAGGCTTTCCAAACTGGAAGAAACTGAGCTTGAATACATTTTAGGCTTTCTTCCTTACAGCTCTCCAATCATTGAAGAAGCACGAGCTTTGATGAGCATATCGCTGTCCTCATCGATGGAGGTAAAAGACGCTTCGCCGAAGAAGAGAGAGACACGCCGGAAGCAGATGGTGAAAAGAATCACAATCTCCGCAGCATCCTTTCTATTGCTGATGTCGATAGGCATAGCCACCTATCAGCATTTCAGACAGCAATCAGAAATCTATTGTCAGGTCTTCGCATACGGCAAAGAAGTAGGCAGGGACAAGGCTATGGCAATGGCGGAGGAAGAGATGAAACGCATCGACAGGTTTTTCGAAATCATGAGTGATGCGGAATCAGAGCAGCAGCAGAAAACGGATTCATTTTAGGCATTCGACTTTCGCAGGCGAAAGTCGAGGGTTATGGGGTGAGAGGGTTATGGGAGGGGAAAGTGTGATAACAAAT
>JAIDTS010000376.1 GCA_029060585.1 Muribaculaceae bacterium | reverse complement strand
GCCGGAAAGAAGGCGATTGTACGAGTAGACTTCAATGTGCCTCTCAATGAAGACGGCACCATCAGCGACGACACCCGTATCCGTGGTGCGCTTCCCACCCTCAAGAAGATTCTTGCAGACGGAGGGTCGCTGATCCTTATGAGCCACATGGGAAAGCCCAAAGGCAAAGTCAACGAAAAACTGAGCCTCGCACAGATCCGTGAGGCTGTTGCAAAGGCCCTCGGCGCCGATGTCAAGTTCGCACCCGACTGCGCTAAGGCGCAGGAAGCTGCAAAAGACCTCAAGCCCGGAGAGGTTCTTCTTCTCGAAAACCTCCGATTCTATCCAGAAGAGGAAGGCAAGCCCGTAGGTATCGACAAGAACGATCCCGCATATGAGGATGCCAAGAAGGAGATGAAGAAGAGCCAGAAGGAGTTTGCCAAGACTCTTGCAAGCTATGCAGACGTCTATGTAAACGACGCGTTCGGCACAGCACACCGCAAACACGCCTCTACAGCCGTCATCGCCGACTATTTCGACGCCAACGACAAGATGCTCGGCTATCTGATGGAGAAAGAGGTGCAGGCCGTAGACAATATCCTCAAGGACATCAAGCGCCCCTTCACAGCAATCATGGGAGGCTCGAAGGTATCCACGAAGATCGGCATCATCGAAAACCTCATGGACAAGGTAGACAACCTCATCCTCTGCGGCGGCATGACCTATACATTCGCCAAGGCACAGGGTGGCAAGGTAGGAAACTCTATCTGCGAGAACGACAAGCTTGACCTTGCACTCGACATCATGAAGAAAGCCAAGGAAAAGGGAGTCAACCTCGTGCTCGGAACAGACTGTGTCGCAGCTGACGCATTCAGCAATGACGCCAATACGCAGATTTGCTCAGTAATGGATATTCCAGAGGGATGGGAAGGCCTCGATGCCGGCCCCGACAGCATTGCAGCCTTCCGCGAAGCCATCCTCCCCGCCAAGACCATTCTCTGGAACGGTCCTGCAGGTGTGTTCGAGATGGAGAAATTCACCACCGGCAGCCGTGCCATCGCTGAGGCGATCGTAGAAGCTACCGACAACGGCGCGTTCTCGCTCGTAGGCGGTGGAGACTCGGTTGCATGCGTCAACAAGTTCGGCGTTGCCGATTCCGTAAGCTATGTATCTACCGGCGGCGGCGCTCTCCTCGAGGCAATCGAAGGAAAGACTCTCCCCGGCATCGCAGCCATCAAGGGCGAATAATAAAATACAACCGGAGTGGCACACGCGCCACTCCGGACATCAATACTTTTCATAATCTTACCTTAAATATCATAACACCCGTCAGACTCACACAGGGGACCTAATTTTTTTCAATCAGCATAAAGCAACATGCATCAAGCAATTAGATTGGGTTTTAACAAATCACATTAGCGAAAAGCTGAAATTTGATGTAATTTTTTTTCGATTTAGATTTGTTTTTTTTGATATTTTTGGTAATTTTGCATTGTTAAGTAGTTCAGCCCCCTGAATGAAACTAAAAACAGAACGATCAACTAACATCTTTAATTAATAACAACCCAAACTAATTACATCTATGGCATCTAACGATCCCAAGACTCAGTCAGCAGC
>JAIDTS010000375.1 GCA_029060585.1 Muribaculaceae bacterium | reverse complement strand
ATCAGTCTGCTTTTTCTGGATTCTTCCTCAGTTGATGTTGATTATCTTTCAGCCTATCGTTGGTGTCTCTTCCGACCGAACATGGTGCAGATTAGGACGCCGTCTCCCATATCTTTTGCTTGGCGCACTCATTGCTGTCATTGTTATGTGCCTTCTTCCTAACGCCGGAAGTTTCGGTCTTACTGTAGCTGGAGCTATGGTCTTTGGTTTTGTCGCCCTTATGTTTCTCGATACTTCCATCAATATGGCCATGCAGCCTTTCAAGATGCTGGTTGGAGACATGGTCAATGAAAAGCAGAAAGGGCTTGCATATTCCATACAGAGCTTCCTGTGTAACGCAGGATCTCTCGTAGGCTACCTCGCTCCTATAATCCTTACCGGTATAGGTATAAGCAACGTGGCTCCCCAAGGTGTAGTGCCTGCTTCTGTGACATATTCTTTCTATATTGGTGCAGGAGTACTCATCCTGTGCGTGATCTATAGTTTTGCTACTATCAAGGAGATGCCTCCGGCTGAATACGCTGCATTCCACGGTATAGAGGCATGCAAGACAGAAAAGAAAGAGAAATTCAATCTTGTCAAACTTCTTAAAGAAGCTCCTTCCACTTTCTGGAGCGTAGGTCTCGTACAGTTTTTCTGTTGGTCAGCTTTCCTGTTCATGTGGACATATACCAATGGAGCGATAGCAAGCAGCGTATGGGGTACTGATGACGTAGCGTCGGCTGGCTATCAGGAAGCAGGCAACTGGGTAGGTACCCTCTTTGCAGTGCAGGCTGTTGGCTCAGTGCTGTGGGCTATGGTAATACCACGTTTCAAGAGCCTTAAAAGCATATATATACTCAGCCTATTGCTCGGAGCTATCGGCTTCGTATCTACAATCTTCTTCTCAGACAAGTACATGCTCTTCATCAGCTATCTCCTAATCGGATGTGCTTGGGCTGCTATGCTTGCTCTTCCTTTTACTATCCTTACCAACTCCCTTAAGGGTGAAAACATGGGCGCATATCTTGGTCTCTTCAACGGCACTATCTGCCTGCCTCAGATTGTGGCGGCTGCGCTCGGAGGAGTGCTTCTTAATCTTCTCGGTGGAAGCCAGAGCTACATGCTTGTAGCTGCCGGAGTACTTCTCGTACTTGGCGCGATTGCGGTAAGCTTGATCAAACTTTCATATGGAGAGAATGCCAATCAGGAAATAATAGAATAATGAGCAATATCATTGAATATAAGGGAGTGGAGATTCATCGCGCTGAAAAGCAGGTGCTGACGGATGTTTCGTTCTCTATAGGGGAAGGGGAGTTCTGCTATCTGGTAGGACGCGTTGGGAGCGGCAAGAGCTCTCTTCTCAAATCGATGTATGCGGAAGTGCCTATCTACTCTGGTGAGAAAGCAGATGTATTGGATTACGATCTTCTCAGTTTAAAGAAGAAACAGGTTCCATATCTCAGACGCAATATTGGTATCGTTTTCCAGGACTTCCAGTTGCTGCAGGATAGATCGGTATTCGATAACCTTTCGTTTGTTCTTCGTGCCACAGGTTGGAAAAACACCTCTGAAATGGAGCAGAGGATAGAAGATGTGCTTATCGACGTAGGAATGCACAATAAAAGCTACAAGATGCCTCACGAGCTTTCCGGTGGGGAACAGCAACGTATAGTGATTGCTCGTGCCTTGCTCAACAACCCTAAGCTTATTCTTGCCGATGAGCCTACAGGAAATCTTGATCCTCAGACAGGAATAACCATCGTGACGCTACTCCATAGTCTGGCTCAGAGCGGGCATTCGGTATTGATGGCTACCCATAATCTTCAGCTTTGCGAGGACTTTCCCGCCAGAGTTCTTCGATGCCGAGACAAGGAACTCGTTGATGGATTCTGAATAAGAAAATCGAAAAAAACAGGTTACGGACTCTTTCCGGACCTGTTTTTTATCATTTGTATATTTTTTTTACCTGATAATACCATTATTTATAGTGTGCAGATTTCTTTATATCAAAAAAAATGATTAAATTTGCACCATAATCGGGAACTTTGCCCCTCTTTAGGGTAATTGAC
>JAIDTS010000374.1 GCA_029060585.1 Muribaculaceae bacterium | reverse complement strand
CTGGGGTCTGCCATGAAGTCGGCAGGGAAAAGATATCTTTTTTCGGGGTGTAACATTATTTTCTAATGATTAATGATTAATTATCAATGATTAATTATTGGTTGAGGATATCGACCATGAAGGGCTTCATGTTGTAATCGCGGTCAAATAGAAGGGGATAGTCCGTGCGTCCGGGGATGGGAAAGCCGTTTTTCCATGACATGGCATCGGTGGTGCCCCACCATGTCACACGCGAAATTTTGTCGGCATGCTTCTTGTAGAGAGCCATCACCTGTGTCATTCTGTCGTTCCATTCCTTGCTGACCTCCTCAGGAAGACCATCTGGATATACGTTGAACTTCTTCAGGGCGTCCTTTCGCTGCTCCGGGGTCATTCGGAATATTGCACCGATGTCGGCACCCCTCTCGATTGTAGGAAGGGCAGACATGTCAAATTCTGTGATCATGACATTGCAGCCGGTATTACCGAAAGCGACGATACTCTTCTCGTATTCATCAAACTCCGGATAATCCATGCCGATGTGGCTCTGCATTCCAATGCCGTCGATTCGTAGACCTTTATCCTTGAGATCGTTGACAATCTTCACATATGCGTTCCTCTTGCCTGGAAGATACATAGAGAAATCATTGATATAGAGCTCGGCATCAGGGTCAGCCTCATGGGCGTACTGGAATGCTATAGGGATGAACTCCTCGCCAAGAATGCGGTAGAACGGAGATTTTCTGTAGCTGCCGTCGTCTTCGATAGCCTCGTTGACTACGTCCCAACCTTTGATCTTTCCTTTATATCGACCTACTACGGCATATATATGGTCTTTCATACGCTGCTTCAGCACCTCCGGAGAGACATCATTGCCATCCTTGTCCTTTGCAAACCAGGGGGCGAGCTGTGAATGCCAGACGAGGGCATGTCCGATGATGGCCATATTGCGGTCTTCGCCATACTTGACAAATTTGTCGGCGTCATCCCAGAAAAACTCGCCTTCCTTTGGCTGGATCTCGCCGTTTTTCATACAGTTCTCCGCGACTATGGAATTGAAGTGAAGACTCACGATGGAGTCAGCTCTTGGGTCCTCTCCGTTTACGTGGCGAACCGGTATGGCGGCTCCAATCAGAAAATCATCCTTGAAGTGGTCCTTGACCGTGGGTGTCTGTTCTGCGCTTGACAACGCGCAGGAAGCTGCTAAGACCACAGTACAGATGCAGCGACACAAGTGTTTTTTCATGAATAGATTATAGATGATTATGCGTTATGAATTATGGCGTGCCTCGATTTCGCGGTTGATCTCGTCGATGCGCTGGTCGTCGAGTTCATAGCGGGAGATGATGAACATAGCGAGGACGAGAAGTATGGCCGGAATGATAGCGACAAGCCAGAGTATTCCCTGCTGGGCCAGGACTGTTTGCTCGAGTGCGTTGCTGTCGAAGCCGACGAAAGCGAGCACAAGACCCGGAACCACACCGCCGAGGGCCATACCGGCTTTATAGAAAATACCGGTAAGGGCATTGACGATTCCGGAGATGCGTCGTCCGTGGGTGTATTCGCCATAGGAAATCACCTCAGGCACAAGGGCCCACATATATCCGGTAGCTACGATGACACCGGTAGACTTAATGAATTGCGCGATATATACAAGCCACATCTGCTTGAGGAAAGGCACTACGGAGACAATGTACAGGAGAGTCATTCCGACGATTGCCGTCACAAGGAAGATGTTGAACATTCCCTTCTTGCCTACCACCTTCTTGATGGAGGGAATCATCGGCATGAAGATGAAGGCGGGAATCGATCCGAGACCCATGAAGATGGAGAGTTCGCCTGCGTTGCCGTGCATGTTGTAGTTGATGTAATATGCTCCAGCTGCATTGCCGATAGCCATCATGGCAAATGCTGTGATGAAGAAGAACGCGAGTACGCGAAGGGGACGATTGTGGACGAATTCCATCCAAAGGTCGGAAACCTTCACATTTTCAGTCTCAGCCTTGTCCATGACCACCTTCTCCTTGCACTGGAAGAAGCAGAAGATGAGAAGGGCGAGTCCTATGAGTCCGTAGATGGTCATTGTTGCGAGCCACGCTGAGTCATGGGTCGACATATCCTCCGTCTCTGCGGGATCGAAAAGTTTCAAAACAATAGGAATACCCATTCCGACCGCAAGTCCGCCGACATTAGCCATGAACATTCGCACGGAAGTAAGTTTGGTGATTTCGGCCGTGTCGCGGGTCAGGGATGCGTTGAGTGCACCGTAAGGCACGTTTACAAGTGTATAGCACATCGAGAGACCGACATAAGTGATATACGCATATAGAAGAGAGCCTGAGAAACCATTCCAGAAACAAAGGATAGCGAAACCTGTCAGGGGAATACCTCCGAAGATCAGATATGTGCGGTATTTACCGGGTTTCGGGTCATGCTTATCGACGAAAGTACCCACCAATGGATCCCATATCACATCGATGATTCTGACAATCAGAAACATTACGGCGGCGACTGCCGGGTCGAGACCATAGACGTTGGTATAGAAGAACAGCAGATACATGCTGATTGTCTGATAGATAAGGTTCTGGGCGAGGTCGCCTGAACCAAAGCCGATGCATTTGAGCATCGAGACCTTGTAGAATCCTTTGGATTCGAGATTTTGTCCGGTATTGATGGGTTCCATGGTTGTTGGGTTGTGAGGTTATTGAGTTGAGTGATTCATGATATATCATGATGCATCATGTTTTATCATGATATATCATGAATGTAATACTTTTAATACTTAATTACGGCTCCTCCGTTATTGGGGATCGTCAATTTGACTTTTCCTTTTTTGTCGGCCTTTACGTTCTTAAGGGAGCCGGTGAGGTTCTTGTCGTCGCTATACATTGAGATTTCCTTGCCTACCTTGAGGCCGGGAAGCTCAATCTCTGTCGTCAGAGGGGATTCCTCCGCATTGATAGCTGCTACATACCACTCATCGCCGGAACGACGCGCAAGCACAATGTATTTTCCAGGATAGCCATCGATAAACTTCACCTCATCCCACGTAGTCGGGACATTCTTCATGAAGTCGACAGCCCATGCCGGAGCGTCCTCAAGGTTATTGGGAGCCATCGCGAAGTGCTGCACCGGGCTCTGGAAGAGTACCGCAGTCGCGAGAGCGAACACATCTGAGGTTTTTCTCTGTGAGCCGCGGCCCGGTTCATTATTGGCGTTATACCATTTGTTGAGTGTGCTTCCGCCGAAATCCATGCTTCCGACAGTATTGCGGATAAAGGGGTGGGTAGCGGCGTTCTTCGCTTCTGCATCACACATTCCCTGAGAGAAGTGGAGGTTCTCGCTTGCGAGCACGGCCTCGGCGGCCGCGAAGTTGGGATACATACGGTCCCAGCCTCTCGGGAGCGTACATCCGTGGAATATGACGAGGATTCCGTGGTCGTTCGCATCGGCGAGAATATCATGATAGAGACGCATCGTCTCCTGCTTGTCGCCTCCGAAGAAATCTACCTTGATTCCACGGATACCGTTTTTCTGCATCCATTTCATGTCCTTACGGCGCTTTACGATATCGTTCATCACGCCGCGTGGCCCCTGGGGAGCATCGTTCCAGCTGCCGTTGGAATTATACCAGAGATATAGGTCAACGCCCTTCTCCTTTCCGTAGGCTGCGAGTTTCTCAATGCCTTCATAGCCGATCTGAGAGTCCCAGAGCGCATCTACAAGTACAGTATCCCAGCCCATTGCCGCGGAAAAATCGATATACTTCTTCTGCTCTTCGAAGTTGCAGCTCGGATCCATCTTTATAATCCAGCTCCAACTTCCCTTGCCGTAATCATAATCTTTTGAAGCTTCATAGAGGGGTTTCACTACATCAAAGGGAATCGTAGTCTCCACAATAGGAGCCAAGGTCTCACCTACGGTGATAGTGCGCCAGGGAGTTCCGCCGGGGAGAGCAATCTGAGCACCGGTAGATCCGAAACCGTTCAGCTCTCCCGGCATCGCATATGCGATCTCATAGGCATTACCTTCCTTATTTGCAAGATGGGAGGCAACATAATCACCTGCAAGTCCAGTCTCTGAGATGAGAGTCCATCCGTTTTCTCCGTTCTTGAAAAGGCATGGGAATGTATATCCGTTTCCCCAGCCGTTCTTGCCCATAGCGTCTCCGAGATCATAGT
>JAIDTS010000373.1 GCA_029060585.1 Muribaculaceae bacterium | reverse complement strand
GTCAACCTCCAATATATCAATAGGATCCTCATGGTCAAGACGATATTTATTGATACCAACGATAGTTTGAGTACCTTTGTCGATATGAGCTTGTGTACGTGCGGCAGCCTCTTCAATCTTAAGTTTGGGAAGACCTGTTTCAATAGCCTTAGCCATACCTCCAAGTTTCTCAATCTCTTGAATATGCTCCCATGCTCGGTGAGCAATCTCATTTGTAAGAGACTCAACATAGTAGCTTCCTCCCCATGGGTCAACCTGCTTGGTTACGTAAGTCTCATCCTGGATGTAGATCTGAGTGTTGCGTGCAATACGGGCTGAGAAATCTGTAGGAAGTGCTATAGCCTCGTCAAGAGCATTGGTGTGGAGTGACTGAGTGTGGCCGAGAACGGCACCCATTGCCTCTACACACGTACGACCGACATTGTTGAACGGATCCTGCTCGGTAAGAGACCAGCCTGAAGTCTGGCAGTGAGTGCGGAGTGCAAGAGACTTGGGATTCTTCGGATTGAACTGCTTCACGATCTTAGCCCACAGCATACGCGCTGCGCGCATCTTGGCTATCTCCATAAAATAGTTCATTGAAATACCCCAGAAGAATGACAGACGCGGAGCGAATGAGTCAATATCCATTCCGGCATTAACACCGGCGCGGAGATACTCAAGACCGTCGGCCAATGTGTAAGCCAACTCGATATCTGCTGTTGCACCTGCTTCCTGCATGTGATAACCGGAGATTGAGATTGAGTTGAACTTAGGCATATTCTTTGAAGTGTACTCAAAGATATCGGCGATGATCTTCATTGAGAATGCCGGCGGGTAGATGTATGTGTTACGCACCATGAACTCTTTCAGAATATCGTTCTGAATTGTTCCGGCCATCTCCTCAAGTTTAGCGCCTTGCTCAAGACCTGCGTTAATATAGAATGCGAGCACAGGAAGAACGGCTCCGTTCATAGTCATTGACACAGACATCTTATTCAATGGGATACCATCGAAAAGCACTTTCATATCCTCGATAGAGCAGATTGATACACCTGCCTTACCAACGTCACCAACCACGCGTTCGTGATCAGCATCATAACCACGGTGTGTCGGAAGGTCAAATGCTACAGACAGACCTTTCTGACCGGATGCGAGGTTACGACGATAGAAAGCATTTGATTCTGCGGCGGTGGAGAATCCTGCATACTGACGGATTGTCCAGGGACGGAGAGGATACATTGCGCTGTACGGGCCACGAAGGAACGGAGGAATACCTGATACGAAATCGAGATGCTCCATGCCCTCAAGATCCTCTTTTGTATATACAGGCTTTACCGGGATAAGCTCGGCAGTCATCCATTCTTCAGCCGCTGCCGGTTTCTGACCTTTTCCCGCAAAGGTCTTTGTGATATCTATTTCTTTAAAATTAGGTCTCATGATCATTTGAGGAGTTTAGCGTTAAATCCAGTCAGCGTGTCAAGCACATTCACTT
>JAIDTS010000372.1 GCA_029060585.1 Muribaculaceae bacterium | reverse complement strand
GGATATATTCTAAGTAGGGAATCGACAGCGGGGAGTGCCTCTTCCTTCTTCCAGTTGGCGGTGACTCCGGCGAGGATATTGCCCCCGTTGGAAGTGAATTCCGCCGAGAATCCCTTGTGGCGTCCTTCTGCAGGGGTTGATCCTCTGAGACCATAGACCTCTACAGCGTTGGGATTTCGCCCGGCGACGCTTAGTGCGAAATGGGCGGCGGCTTTTCCAAGGCCTTCGTCATCGGCTCCGATACGCGCTGTGAAACTGTCTCCGTCGATATTGCGGTCGAAGATGATGACCGGGATACCGCTGTCGTATACTTCCTTGATTACCGGAGTAAGGGTAGCGGCCTCATTAGGAGAGACAATGATGATATCGAAGCCATTGTCAACGAAATAGCGGATGTCGTTGATCTGCTTGCGGCTGTCATCGTCGGCGGAGCGGATCTCTACAGTCGCGTCCTCGTGATACATTATCTCTCGCTGGATCTCCTCGTTCATCTTCATGCGCCAGTCGTCCTGGCTGCACTGCGACACTCCTATCTTATACGTCTTTTCCTCCTTACATCCAAGGAGAAGCAGGAGGCTTAGGCAAAATGCAAGGTTTGCCAGCATACGTGTCCGTTTAATATTTAGTTGGGAGCGCATTAAGTATAAAATTCTATGTAGTTTCTTGATAAATGTCAGGTTGCGATTGCAAAGTTAGCAATAATCTTCGAATATCAAAGAAAAATATTAAATAAAGTTACCTTACACAGGTGTTGACGGGCCCGGAGTCCCTTCTGTTGCTAAATAGCTATTTAAAGCGAAGTGTTAACAAAAAACTCCGACCCGTGGGAGTCGGAGCTTTTTATATTATTTTAGATTTAGGATTGTCAGTCGTTGGAGTCGGGAGCATGGTCGATCAGCTCCATGAAGTCGTCGAGCTTCGGGGTGATGATGATCTCGGTGCGACGGTTGCGCTGCTTGCCGACTTCGGAATCATTGTCTGTGATCGGGTTGAACTCGCCACGGCCGGCAGCCGAGAGACGTTGCGGATTGATACCGAACTTCGTCTGGAGCACCTGAACGATGGAAGAGGCGCGTAGTGCCGAGAGGTCCCAGTTGTTGCGGATATTGGTTTTCGAAATGGGTACGTTGTCGGTGTTGCCTTCCACGAGCACATCGAAGTCCTTGTAGTCTTTCAATATCTTCGCTATCTTGGAGAGGGTCTCCATGGCGCGGTCGCTGACCTCGTAGCTTCCGCTCTTGAAAAGCATGTTGTCGGCCAGCGAGATATAGACCACTCCCTTGAGCACCTTCACGTCCACATCCTTGAGCTCATCATTACTGAGCGAGCGGGTGAGACGGTTAGTGAGGGCAATGTTGAGCGAGTCGGATTTCGACTTTGCCTCTACGAGCTGCTTGATGTATTTGTTTGAGGCGTTGATCTCATCTACGAGTTTCGCGATGTTGACGCTTCCCTGATTGTTTGCCTCCAGGCTCTTGTCGAGGGTATGCTTCAGCTCTCCCATGCTCTTCTTGAGCTCGGCGTTGGTCACGTTGGCGGTCTCGAGCTGCGAGGTCAGGCTTCTCGACTCGGCGTTGCAGTTGATAAGGGCCTCCTTAGTGGAGCCATATTCGCTCTGGAGGGCGTCGTATTTTCCCTGAAGCTCTGCATACTTCTTATTGGATACGCAGCTTGTGGCGGCGAGTCCGAAAAGCATGGCGACAAGGGCGATGGTTTTCAATTTCATGGCTTTTTGGTTTTAGTATTTCTTTCCTATATAAACGTCAAAGTGCTTGAAAATGTTATTTTGAGTTGTACGTTTTCCGTTGTACGTTTTCCGTTGACAGTGGGTGGAAGTCTATGAAAAACCGTGCAAGATGTGTGAGATTTGTTGCAATACACGAAATTTAACATATATTGCACGTTTTTTTATCATTGATTTTCAATATTTGTAGTAGTTTTGCAGTGTAGAAGCAATTAGACGTAGTCTTCAGTCTTCAGTCTTCAGTCTTCAGTCTTAAGAGGCTACGCAGTGGTCTTCAGTCTTAAGGGGGTGGGCGACATTCTTTGAATTCAGGCATAAAGATTAGATAGGTTATTAAGTTTTTTAGGTTATTAGGTTCGAAAATACAAAGAAAAACACCAAGGTAAAAAAAGGTTTTTAGGTTCGAACGCATCCGGGGCAAGGCCCGCGATAAGGGTTGACCCCGGATGCGAAATTAAAAAGGAATTAACAAAAAACTATATATATGACTAATATCAAACGATTCAT
>JAIDTS010000371.1 GCA_029060585.1 Muribaculaceae bacterium | reverse complement strand
CCCGGCTTAAACACCCTGTGCGCCGGCTACCGTAAATTCTTTGCTCATGTCGCGGCAGACATGGATTTTATGAAGGCGGAGCTTGACGCTGGCCGTCCCCCATCCAATGTAACATTGGCCAGACAGATTCATCAATGGCATCTTTAGTCATCTATTTTTATCTTCATTTGTATTGCGCGTGCAGATAAATTTTTGTAACTTTGCTTGGTAATCAACATCTAATATCGGAAAGGAAAATGGCCGCTACCAAGAAAAATAACTATAAAACCAAAAACGGAATCAAAAAATCTTCAGCACTAAATGCTGCTATTCGTCCGGCCAATATGACACTTGAGCAATGGCAGAAGGCTTTGCGACGTCAGGCAGCAGCTAAGGAACATTTTGGAATAAAGGAATCTTTCGGCGAGGACAGTCCGTTTATTGTGTCAAGTGCAAAAAGCGGCAGGTCATACAGGGTGCATTATTTTGGTCCAGACTCTCCGATTAACCGATGTGAATGCATGGATTTTAAGACAAGCCGTCTAGGCACATGCAAACATATTGAGGCTATATCACTCGCAAATGACGGACGATATGCAAGGATGGGGCATCTTCTTCCGCTCCACACATACGTATATGTTGATTATTCTGACGGAAGAAAGATCAAAATACGTCTGGGACAGGGTATTTCGCAGGAAATGAAGGCTCATACTCAGACACTTTTCAACAGCAAGGGCGAAATCCGAGACATACAGCGTGACCCTTCCAGCTTCATACGGAAAGCCAAACAGTTAGACGAGTCTTTTGAATGGGAACCAGATGCACTGAATATATTAATTGAAGAGCGAGATAGAATACGCCGCAAGAGAATTATAGCTGAAAAATATTCCAATTCACTTTTCGACGGATTGCTAAAGACTTCACTACATCCATATCAGGCAGACGGAGTGAGGTTCGCTTTCGAAGGAGGACGCACCATCAACGCTGATGAGATGGGTCTCGGCAAGACTGTGCAAGCTATCGCTACCGCTGAGCTTCTTAAGCGTGAAGGTCTTGTGGGTTCTGTAATTATAATATGCCCGACTTCACTCAAATACCAATGGCTGTCTGAAATAAAAAGATTTACAAATTCTTCTGCCATTGTAGTTGAGGGAAGCGTAATCAAACGTAGGGAACAGCTAAATGACTACAACTATTTCTACAAGATCTGCTCCTTCCACGCGATGAGCAACTCTATAAAAGCGGAGTTCATCCCACACGCCGACATGATCATCTATGATGAACTCCAGCGCCTGAAAAATAAGGAGACCCAGATGGGGAAACAACTCCGCAAACTTCAGTCACAGTATGTAATGGCCTTATCAGGCACTCCACTTGAAAACAAGCTTGATGAATTGTATTCTGTCACCCAGCTGGTGGATCAATACGCTTTGGGACCGTATTATAAATTCAATGCAGAGACTATCCTTACCGACGAATGCGGGAAGGTAGTCGGATACAGGAATCTACACACAGTCGCAGAGAAACTGAAAAACACTCTGATACGACGCAAGAAATCAGATGTCAAACTTCAGATGCCTGCACGCACGGACACAAACCTTTTCGTGCCCATGACAAAGGAGCAGAAAACCATGCATGATGAATATCAGTTTCAGGTATCCATTATTGTTGACAAATGGAGACGTTTCAGGTTCCTAAGCGAAGCAGATCGCAAGAGACTCTTATTGCTTCTTTCAATGATGAGGATGGTATGCGACAGTACTTTCATTCTTGACCAGAAGAGCCGTTTCGATACGAAAATTGACGAAACAATGGCTATCATATCCAGTCTGCTCGATAGCGAAGAAGGAAAGGTTGTGATATTCAGCCAATGGGAGCGTATGCTGCGTATCCTTGCGGAAGAACTGACAAATAAGGATATAGTGTTCTGTTTCCTACATGGTGGTGTTCCATCCGCGAAGCGTAAGAATCTGATCGACCGATTCCGAGACGATAAGGCATACCGCATATTCCTTTCGACGGATGCGGGCGCCACAGGACTTAACCTTCAGACCGCATCGCTGCTGATCAATCTCGATATTCCATGGAATCCTGCGGTGCTTGAGCAGCGTATTGCGCGCATCTACCGTCTTGGACAGGAGAATCCCGTTCAGATCATAAATATGGTGGCACGTGGGACAATCGAAGAGCGAATGCTCTCAACCCTTCAATTCAAATCAAACCTTGCCGCCGGTATTCTTGACGGGGGTGAAGATGCCGTATTCTTCGACAACAATAAGTTTGCGAAGATAGTAGAAGTGGTGGATGGAGTCATCAACGAGACGGAAACTAATGAAACGGAGCCCGACGTGTCAGAATCAAAACCTGAAGAATCCAATCAGGAGGCGACCGGTTCTACCCCAACTGATAATGCGGATGATTCAGACAACAACAACGACTCATCTTATCCGAAAACTGAATCTGCCACTGATAGAGTGCCTGGGAATATTCCCAATGAGCCAAACTCCCCATATTCACATAAAACCCAACCAAATTCTGATAAAATATCCACAAGAAGCGCAAACACACAAAATGGGACTTATTCCGGACACAAGGAAGGAGGAAAAACTCAAACATCACACCAGGCTCAGGAAGAGATAAGGAAGACTGTAGCTGGCGGATTGGAGGCGTTAGGCAGGATCGCTGATATGCTACGTTCACCGGAGTCAACAGCAGCATTGGTAGATGCAATCGTAAAGGAAGATCCTGAGACAGGCCAGACCTCACTCAACATACCTGTCCCCGACAAATCTACCGTCGCAAATATCCTCTCGGCCTTCTCCGCCTTCCTCAACCGATAGAGACACACTCACAGTATTTATCTTCGCATCATAGGTAGCTGAGAATACCATTGTCGCGGAGGCTTTTTAGACATCTGTCGTTGATAACGATCAATCTCATCAAATCTTTGTTGGCCACAAAAGCAGAATGGGAGCATTGTTGGGATGAATTGCACAAGGCTATCTCTGGAGATAAATTGTCGTAGCCATACAGGCAGCCATGAGGACAGGTGTTGTACTGACAGATATCTTTTGCAGGAAAGCATCCACATAATTTACGCTGACCTGTATCTTTTTTTCTTTGCGTTGAATGTGCGTAATGGTTTCATCCAATTCTATTGCCCCTGGAGGAATAATACCGTATCTGTATAGCCATAAAGCTGTTGTCCGAGTTGATCTATTGTTATATACTCACACATGTCTGAAACCGGCATGAATTATATACAAACAAATCCGAAATTATCCGTTCGCAACAAAACTGGTAATATTGATTTTTAATCAATTATATAATTATATTATTTGGCTAAAATACAAACAAATCAATCGGACAAACAAATTTTCATTGTTTATCCGATTGATTATCTTTTATTTACCTGCTTACAATCGATTAATATTCCTCTTCGTTGAAGATG
>JAIDTS010000370.1 GCA_029060585.1 Muribaculaceae bacterium | reverse complement strand
ATGTAGAGCCAGAAGAATGCTTCAGGATAATCAATCGGACCTCCTCCTGAGGCACGGAGGTTATGTCCGTAGAGGCTTGTGCCGCGTGGATATCCCTGGAGGGCAGCCTTGTGGAAATTTTCCCTGGCTTTTGGGATATCGGTCTTGACTCCTTTCCCCTGAAGATACATCCCTCCCAAGGCTGTATTTGCTATTCCGGAATCAAGCGGGTCACATTGGTCGAAATAAGCCTTGGCTTTCTTGAAATCATTGTGGTTATAGTAATAAGCCCCCAGATAGGCCTTGGCATCGTTGGATCCTGCATTTGCAGCAGCTTGCAGCAGTTTAGCACCCTCAGCAGCCTTGTCGCTGAATTGAGGCGTCAGGGCGTAAAGCGCTCCGAGTTCAGTGATGCCTCGCAAATTATTATCAGATGCTACACTTTTGAGGCATCGTTCCGCTACTTTCAGACTTCCTGTCTTATGGTAGAGAGCGAGGCTCACGACGCTGTCGGCGGATATCTTTCCGTTGTCGTAAAGGCTTGTTATCGACTTTACGATCGAGTCCTGCTTTTGCGGGCTCATTTCGAAAGGTTCGGAACGCTTTGCAGTTGTCTGGTGTTCCTTCGCGTAGTTGCGCAGTAGGGACATTAGGCTTTCCTTGATGTCGGCATGAGCGGCTATTGATGCGAAGAGGAGGCTGAGAAGGATAAGTGTCTTTTTCATAGTATAGTGGAATAGATAATTAATATTATCCAATTAACACAATATATACATTAAATGTTCGCAATATACATAAAATGTTGGCAGGTGAATATTTGAGATAAGGTCAACATGGAAAATTCATTCTTCCTTCTTGGGATATATGAAGCGGGCAAGGCCGTAGATGAAGCGGCGGAAGCCGGGGCGATAATCGAGCAGGCGGTCAAACCATCCGAGATGGGGATTGACGAGCTTTACGACATATCCGACGTAGAACATGGCGAAAAGCGTGCCCGGGCCTACCACTGTCCAAGGCCATGATCCGAAAAAGCAGAATCCGGAAATGACTGCCAAGACTACAAGTGTGGTATCAACCATTATCTTCACGATAGGAAACGGTTTGCCTGTAACGCACGCGATAGCCACCTGTATACCTTCACCCGGCATAGTCACCGAGCCGCAACGGATCTCGGCTGCTACCGCGCAGCCGAGAATAGTTGCTCCCATCAACTGTGCAATTATCTGATAAAAGAGGGTGTCGTAAGGGAGATAGGATGTGAACCACATGTTTATGTCGAGGAAACATCCGAATATGAATCCTACGATGAGCTGAAACAACTGAACCGGCTCGAACCTGCGTCTCAGTATTAGTATCTGAAACAAGACGAGAATCACGTTCATTATGTTGGTGTAGCCACCAATGGTCCATCCTGGAGTGATACCTGCCTCTCCAGCCAGAGTGAACGACATCGGTATGGATGAAATGACACCGCTGCCAAGATTCGACCTTACGCATAGCGCGACTCCTAAGGTCATGAAAAACATGGAGAGAAGCAGTAGGATGTGCTGCCAGATGAATCCGACAACCTGATTCTTTGTAATCTTCATTTTTACCTGAATCTTTATAGAAACTCTAAATCGGATACAAAATTAATAAAATTCAGGGAGAATTCATAATTTTTCCATACTGCTGCGTGGGTGTTCGCAAAGGGAGCATAAGAGGGGGATGCAAGGAATTATTTTTTTTGAGTCGTGCCCTTAGATAATTATCGGTTTAGATAGGACAAAACAAAAGTGGATTCATGTTCGTTTCAATTATATGAACGGAATTACCATAGGGCTTCTCCTCCCATTTCTTGGCACCACTCTTGGAGCGGCTTGCGTCTTTCTCCTAAGGAAAGCGATACCCCAGCGTCTGCAGAAAATACTTACAGGTTTTGCCGCAGGAGTTATGGTTGCGGCCGCTGTGTGGTCTCTCATCATCCCATCCATCGAAATGACCGGCAAGGAAGGTCTGATGAGCATTATTCCTGCAATCGTGGGTTTTTTGGTAGGTATCCTGTTTCTTCTGTTTCTCGACGAGATTATTCCGCATCAGCATATTGACAGCACCGAAAGCGAAGGTCCGAAATCCCATATGTCAAAGACCGCCAAACTGGTGTTTGCTGTAACGCTTCATAATATACCGGAAGGTATGGCCGTTGGCGTGGCGCTTGCCGCCGCAATAGATCATAGCTCCTATCTTCCTATGGCCGGTGCAATGGCATTGTCGCTAGGCATAGCTATTCAGAATTTTCCGGAAGGTGCGATAGTCTCAATGCCGTTGAGGAGTGCAGGAAACTCAAAGTGGAAATCGTTTCTCATGGGTACACTCAGCGGAGCGGTGGAGCCAATCGGAGCGATAGTCACCATCCTTCTCGCGTCAGTGGTGCTTCCGATTCTTCCGTATCTGCTGTCGTTTGCCGCAGGAGCTATGATGTATGTGGTCGTGGAGGAACTGATTCCTGAGACTCAGGAGGGGAAGCATTCCAACTTAGGAACCATTGGATTCTCAGTAGGTTTCCTGCTGATGATAGCCCTTGACGTGCTTCTCGGATAAGTGGGTTATAGGAGATTTTGGAAAAATTTTTAAGCATTCAAGGTCGCTAAGTCTCGAAAAAATTTTGTAATTTTGCAGTGCAATTCACAAAGAGTTGCTTCTAAATGGACCGTATAACAGTAAAGAATGAGACACCTTCCCCAAAAATTACCAATTGGGGATACCTTGAAAACTGGAAAAGCACTGCTCCGGTTGAGGCTTGTTTATAATAAGGCCTCTCTCAGCCATTTCGTCTGAGATAAAGAATTCATAAGCAACATCTTCCAAACATATTTTCATTATGAACAATCTTCGATTGCTCACAGGACTGCTGTCTGTGGCCCTGTCGAGCGGCGGAGTGTGTGCTTACGGTCAGTCGGTAATAACTCTTGAAGAGATTTTTGAAACTGCCGAGGCTAATAGCTCACAACTCCGTCCATCTGTTACCGCAATGACCGAGGCTGAACGGGAAATCAGCGTTGCTCGTTCAGGTCGGCTTCCGGACATCAACGCTTCCCTCTCGTTAAGCTATATGGGTGATGGATTTACCACGAAACGTGATTTCAGTGATTATCAAAAAGCTCCGATTCCTCATTTCGGTAATACTTTCGCCATCAACATAACCCAGCCAGTCTATACCGGTGGTGCTGTGACGAGTGCTATTGAACTTGCTGAATTGAAATCGACAGCCGCAAGATATGCCACGGATTTCCAACGGGACAACATCCGCTTCCAGCTAACAGGTTTTTATCTCGATATCTACAAATATAATAATTTGAGACGAGTTGTGGAGGGAAACATATCAGCCGCTCAAAAAATTCTTCAAGAGATGAGGGCAAGATATGAGCAGGGAACGGCATTGCAGAACGACATCACAAGATATGAGC
>JAIDTS010000037.1 GCA_029060585.1 Muribaculaceae bacterium | reverse complement strand
GGAGAAATGCATTCCGACCTTGAGCAGGACAAACGCGAAGACGTGATCCTTGACTTCAAGAGCGGAAAGATCAACGTACTCGTCGCCACCGACATCATGGCGCGAGGCATTGACATAGACGATATACAGCTCGTGGTGAACTACGATGTGCCTCGCGAGGCGGAAGATTACGTTCACCGCATCGGTCGCACAGCCCGTGCAGACCGAGACGGGAATGCCATCACATTCATATCAGAGAAGGAGATCGGAAAATTCAAACGTATCGAGAAATTTCTCGAGAAAGCTGTAGAGAAGGCCGTCATTCCTGAAGCCATCGGAGAGGGGCCATCCTATATAGGAACGAAGAAAAAGGAAATTGGAGGCAGAAAAGGCAAAAAGTCAAGTAATCCTGAGAAATCCGCAAAGAGCAGTCAGCCTAAAACGAATCGAACAAAGAGGACAGACAAGGCAGTGGGAAAGCCAGACGCTGCTCCTATAAAAGAAACACCTTCAAAACAAAATAAGGATTCGGCGCATATCTCAGCCGAACTGAATGAAAAGCCTAAAAGAAAAAGACACTCCCGCCATCGAAGGCAGCCCCAAACCAAACCACAGGGGAGTGATGAGTAAAACTCGCAATTCTAAAAAATACTCTTTAAACAAATGAGCTATAAGCAGTCTGACTATAACACGTATCGCAATTATGAATCCATGAGCAGGGTCAATCCCGTCAACGGCATTATGTCGGAAGTAGCTTCGGATTTCAACTTCGGGAATGCCGTGATCAATGAGCACGATATGCCTGTGGTGCCAGTGCGCAATATAGTGCTCTTCCCCTTCATCACAGTTCCGCTTTCCGTGTCGGAACCTGAAGTGCTCGACACATTGAGTCTCGCCCACAAAAATCAGGAAGCCGTCATCGCGCTTTCTGTTAAGGAAAATGTAGAGACCGTCACGGCAAAAGATCTCAACAGGGTCGGGGTTATATGCATCGTCGCGCGGCTTATGGAGATGCCAGATGGGAGCTACACGGCATTCATGGTGGCCGCCAATCGCGCGAGAGCTACGCGAATCTCCTCGAAAGGAGACGTCTTTTATGCCAATGTGAAGTATATGCCTGAATATATTCCGAAAGAGGAGGATATGGAGCTTGCCGCGATCTTCTCTTCGGTCAACGATTCCTTTTCCGAAATACTCGGACTCTTCAGCGAGGACGAGACTAAAGAAATAAGATATGCTATCCAACAGTTCAGCAGTCCCTTCAAACTGATGAACTTCATAATCTGCAACTCTCCGATAACACTGGAAGACAAGCAGAAACTTCTTGAAGAATCAGATATCAAGAAAAGGGGAGACATGCTTCTGCATATGCTTGACACCGCTTATCAGATGCTTCAGCTCAAGGTAGACATACAGGAACGTTCGCGTGAAGACCTGACGAAGCAACAGCGCGACCAGTTTCTGCAGCAGCAATTACGTGCCATAAAGGAGGAGCTTGGCGACATGCCTGAAGAAAGCGACGAGGCAGAACTCATAGCGAGGGCTGACAAGATGGAATGGAGCGAAGATATCCGGAAATATTTCGACAAGGAGCTAAAGAAACTCGGACGCTTTATGGCCTCGACCCCTGAATACGGAATCCAATACACTTATCTGAACACACTCCTTTCTCTGCCATGGGACAAGAAGAAGGACTCCCCCATCGACCTTGACCATGTAGAGGAAATACTCAACCGCGACCATTACGGTCTCAACAGGATAAAAGACAGAATTATAGAGCAAGTAGCCGTCATGAAACTTCGCGGCGACCTTAAAGCTCCTATCCTATGCCTCTATGGACCTCCGGGAGTAGGCAAGACATCTCTTGGCAAGTCGGTGGCGGAAGCTCTCGGTAGAGACTATGCGAGAATCTCTTTGGGTGGCCTTCATGACGAAGCGGAAATACGCGGACACCGCCGCACGTATATCGGAGCTATGCCGGGCCGTATCATCTCTGCGCTTGAGAAAACGGAGAGCAACAATCCTGTTATAGTGCTCGATGAAATTGACAAAATCAGCAAGGATATCAAGGGGGATCCTTCCGCTGCCCTTCTGGAAGTGCTCGATCCTGAACAGAATTCAAAATTTCACGATAACTACATCGATGTAGACTACAATCTCTCGGATGTGCTCTTCATTGCGACAGCAAACACACTCGACTCTATATCCGCTCCACTCCTTGACCGCATGGAGGTATTGGAAGTATCAGGATACATTGTGGAAGAAAAAGTGGAGATAGCCAAGCGCCATCTTCTTCCGAAGGCTCTCTCAGACCTTGGCTTCGAAGCTGAAGATGTTACAATATCCGACAATGGTCTACGATACATAATCGAGCGATACACGAGGGAGTCAGGCGTTCGCCAGCTCGACAAGACACTGCGGAAACTGCTTCGTCGCCTGGCAAGAATGAAGGCAACCGGTAAAGAGCTGCCTTCTGATATGCAGCCGGACAAAATCAGGGAGATATTGGGAAAAGAGTTGCACACCGGAGAAATCTACGAAGGAAACGACTATATTGGCGTTGTCAC
>JAIDTS010000369.1 GCA_029060585.1 Muribaculaceae bacterium | reverse complement strand
GGCGCGTAGAGTTCGAAATAAGGGGAGACCGTCTTTACGGCCTTCTCCGGAAATATGAACGCAACAAGAGCAGGACATAAGGCATGGAATACAAGAAAATCGCATACGGGTCATTCTACGACCTCAAAGGGCGCGTCTGGGGAATAGACATCCTCAGGCGCACCGATTCCGCGCTCATCGCGCGAGAGCTGAGATTCGAGGGGAGCGACGCCGCAGTCGTGGAATGGGACGAATTCAACCTCGAGGAACCGATACAGGGAAGCTCCCTGACGCTCCGCATAGAGTCGGAGGCCGACAGGGAATGGACATCGCTATATACCGTCGGCGACGGCGATGTAGTGGCCGTGGTGAGTCTCGACGGCAACCTATGGTGGCGCGGATCGCTCGACCCCGAAACCTACGAGGAACCCTACGAGCGGGCACGCGACTACACAGTAGAGCTCCGCTTCTCCGACTTCGGACCGCTCAAGCGCCATCAGTTCACGCCACCCGAGGGGGCAGGACTCATGAAGGTGGGAGCGTCGATCGGCGTCAACCTTCTGGAAATAGGAACGGCTCCTGCCCTCAGACCGGACGGTCTTCCGGCTACCGCAGATATTTCCGCGATCGCCGCTCCTGAAGGAAAGAGCGCCGCCGACCTGCTCAACAGGGGAGCCGGTGAGGGGGCATTCCGAGAAGACGAGGACTCCGACGACTTCATCAAGGCATGGGACGCCATCTCCGGGCTCCTGCGGGCAGCCAACATCAGGATGACCCAGAGGGCCGGAAAGATCGTGCTCTACAACCTGCAGGGGCTTCGCGAAAAGGGCTCGACGGCAGCCGGGGAGTGCATATGGAGCGGAGACAGCCAGACGCTCGGCGTAGACCGCATGTCGTCGCGAGTCGTGGTATCGCACAGCGGTGGCGACGACAGCGACCTTGTCAGGGAACTCAAGACCGGACGGGAACAGGACAAAGCCCTAAGCCAGTGCACCTACAATAACCATAAATACGGCTACAACTCATTCGAAATAGGCCTTTACAGCACCGGCACTTGGAAACTACCGGCAGGGGCGTGGGGATTCTTCAGGATCCGCTCCGGACTCGACAACATTCCCCAGGCAGAGGGATGGATGATGTGGGGGTACCACAGCAACGGAACACCATTCAACTTCTATGCCGGGCAGGGTGCGTATTCGAGCCTCAAACTTGCCTACCCGGGCAGTCTTCAGCCATTCGTAGGTCCTGTAAGCCAAGTGGCTGTCAGTCCCGAGACCTACATACACATGACCGATTCCCCGCACGTATACAACAAGCCTCTGAGCGGCTATCTCATCAAGATAGAGCAGGAGATGATCTTCGACTGCAGGGAGAATCCATTCTCCGGAGAAGACGATCCTCTACAGAAAATACAGGACAGATACAAGGACGTGCAGTTCGCCTACGTGCTCGCATGGCTCAAGTTGCGAACAGAATCCGGTAAGACCTACTACTGGACCAACCAACATAAGGTGTCCGGAGACGTATCGGAAAAGAACCTTCATGCATCATGCGACTTCAATTCCGGAAAGTGGAGCGAGGAGATGGAGCCCTACTGGCTTCTCTACCTTACGAAAGAGAAGGAGGAAGAAGGTCAAATAATATGAGGAGTCTGGATCAATAACCGCGCATTCGTCACGTGTCCGACCTACGCCATGAAGAAGAAAAACATAAGATACAGCGTGGCA
>JAIDTS010000368.1 GCA_029060585.1 Muribaculaceae bacterium | reverse complement strand
GATGCAGGAAACTATTCAGCAGCAAGCAGGGAGTACCATAGGCTACGCTGCGCATTGTCGCTGGCTGCACGGCTTTCAACTAAATTAGGAAAGAACGAAAAAGGTTGACTCGATTTTGTATGTTTACTGATTCGTGTTTACCCTATGACTAGAGTTGGTTGACTTTCCAATACATACTGTAGAAAAATGTTAAAAATAGATGAAATCATATTAATTTTAGGCTTGTTATAATTAATTTCAATTATTTGTTGTATCTTTGCAGGTAAACGTATCCATTATGATAAAGTCAACACAAGCAGCATCATATCTACTAAATCGCTATCAGAAGCAGTTTGGTGAAACCATGGATGAGGTAAAGCTCCAGAAGCTCCTTTATTTCACCCAAAGGGAGGCCATAATCCGTACTGGCGAACCAATGTTTGACGGGGAATTTCGTGCCTGGAAATATGGTCCGGTAATCGTTGACGTGCATGACAGATATACGGCAAATGAACTTAACGAGAAAATGCCTCAAGAAAGTATCGAGCAATGGAAGGAATGCTTCGATTACATATTTTCAGAATTCGCGCCCAAGAAGACAATGAACCTTGTGTCACTGGCACATGGAGAAAAGTCATGGACAAGAGCGAGAATCGGCTATGGCAAATATGACAGGAGCGATGAACCTATAAAACTATCAGACATATACGAAGACGCAGAATATAGGAAACAACGCAGAGCCAGCCTTCCCTTGCGACGGGCGATGTATTCATTTCTTCAGCAACATTCTGGAAGTAAGTAACCATTCAAAGGCATTACTATCGTATGAGGATAACACCTTGAAGAAAGGCAAAAACAATTCTTCAATAATTTTAATTTATATACGGAAGAAATATAATTAACATTAGCTATGAAAAGATTTCTATACATTATAATGACGGCGATGATGCTGGCGACGATGGGGGCTTGTTCGGACAACAATGACGACATGCCGGATGACGATGTGATCTGGGACATATATCCTGCTGGAGTATCGATTCAGCTTGTGGATGTCGAGGGCAACAACCTGCTTGATCCGGAAGTCGAGGGGAACTGGGTAAGAGAACCTATGTGGATAGGATGGGACGACAAGAGATTTGACGCCATCTGGGATAGTGATGACCTTCAGCAACCTACCAGAGCTATTTTGCCCCGTTTCCATGGAATAGTGTGGACCGGTGTCTGGACGGATAAGCAATACTACCTTAATTTCGGAGAACTGGATGGCGCATCATCACATGACCTCAGTCTGACACTCGGCATCACAGCGATAAACACCGTATTTGATTTTGAATACTCACACTGCCTTGTATGGAAAAACAAGGAGCCTCATTTTGACGACCATATCACATACGATGGAAAACGAATTGACGGGAATAAGCTGACATTAGTTCTTCCTAAGAACAATCAGTAGGTTAAATTCAAGGCTATTTCTATAGGCGACAACCCACCAATACCGTATTTTAGACCTACAGCATATTTGCATGAACATCAGCCACTCCTAATCATGCCAAGATAAACGACATATACAGATTGGCAACAATTATTCAACTTTCGCAAGTACAGAAAATTCTCACGCAGAGAGGCAAAGGGCTCGCTGAGCAGTTAAGTCCTCAGTCTTTAGCCTTAAGTCTTAAGATGAGGAACTCGGAAGCAAAGAGGCAGAGGCTCTCTCGCTTCGCTCGCGGACCGATAGCATGTGATACTGAAGGTCAACATAATAAGCTTGCGAAACTTTAACCAATTATTTTACATACTGTTCTTATTTGTTGTTTTTTATTATTATCCTTCTATACGATGTCAGTTTTGGAATTCCCTTATCTGAGACTTCAAGAATTATGTGTATACCGTCATCTCCTACTCTCTCCGGCACAATAATCTTACAGTCCTGCGCATTGGAACCATCAAAGATTATTTTTCCATCGTAGTCGGATGGTTCTTCATACACGCTCCATGAATATTCAAGTTCGTCATTATCGGGATCATACGAACCGGAAGCTGACAGGGTTACCGATTCTCCAGGATCAGCATAAAGATATACAGAATTTCTACCAGTATCACCGTTGAACGCAGCTACCGGATGATGGTTTGCATTTTCAAACCGTTCTTCCTGACTCCATTTCATTCTCACAGCAAAATCATTGTGAATGGACTGTTCCCATCTCTTGATAGCCTGATTTCCCTCTGGCGCGCTTCCGATCATATAATAGTCATCGAAAACGATCTCGCTTTTGCCACTTTTCTCGATAAAATCCATGCCTCTGATGTTCCTTATCCTGTCTTTGGAAAACCGGCCTCCCCAGCCGCCATATTCAGGATGTTCAGGATCATTGAGTCCATTGGAATATACATACAAAAACGACGGAGAATCTCCTTCAGTAGCCCAGATACGGTTTGGATAATGCGCTCCCAGCGGAAGTTTATTCTGAATGTTTTCTTTCGTCCACTGATCATTGGGAGCCCAACCATACACCTCCTTGTTTCTTATATAAACTATCTCAGGATAATTTTTAGCGATATATGCACCTGCATCATCCTGCCCTAATACATCATATATCCTTAGTCTTGAGATGTATTTCCTGAAAGCCTCTTCTCCTTCAGTAGACTTCAGCTTATGCAAAGCCTGCGCTACCGTATTCATTCCTCCCCATGCGGCAACCCAAAGCGGTCGACCATCATCCTTCCTTATGGCATCGACAATCAAATCAGAGCCGGGAGAGTCCTTGCCTTCACCGACACCATCCATATGAGGTTTATCCTGTCCTTGAGCAACAATAGATTGTAGATATTCGGCAGCCGGATAACCTGAAGAATGAATGCGAAGCGTAGGTAATACCTCAATGAAGTGCTCGACAGTCTGCCTTAACTTTTCTGTCTTGTCCGGATCATCCACCCATGCCTCCGAACTTATCAGACCTTCAATATCTATTCTATCGGAACATACAAGAAGATGGATCATCGACTGGATATCATCCGGATCACTGCCGCCGAGATCTGTAGTCACTATGAGGCGTACATTGCCATCGGTCTGAGAATCATTTCCTTCGGAATAACCGGAGGTCGCAGAAGAGCCATAGGACAGAAGGGGACTTAGGCATATAGATGCCAAGGTAATCAGTATATTTTTCACTCCATTCATTGGTTTAAATTTTGTTGTTTAGAATATTTTTTGCAAATTTGCACAAAAAATTCCGATAATACAACCTGTTTTTCAATAAAGATTACCTGAATTCCGAGATATTATGGATTTTAAATCTTTCAACATAGATAGAGAAGAGCTTAAACCGTATGGTCTTACCTGTGAAAGATGGATTCCACGCATAATGGCAAGAACTGACCGACACAATGAGATAGAGCTAAACTTCATAAGGTGCGGCTCGGTGTCATATTTCTTCAGAGACAGAATTGTAACGGTTCCATCAGGGAAATTAGCCATTTTCTGGGGATTGATTCCACATAAGGTAATATCTCATGATACTGATGACTATTACTTCGTCTGCACTATTCCACTATCAATGTTTCTTAATTGGAGATTATCAGATAGTATGGTAAACAAGATATTTGCAGGTCAGATCCTTATTGACGACTCCGAATATTCCAGAACTTACGAGGAATTTATGTTTTCAACATGGGAGCGTGACTTTTCATCAAAAACAGATCACTTGGCATCAATATTGGAAATCCGAGCCCGCATGCTAAGATTTGAAGGCCAATACACCGTATTATCACCAAATCGGCTGTCTGCATCTCCGACTGCCACCAAGTTTGAACAGATGGCGCTGTACATAGCACAAAACTATAGAGAAAAACTAACAGTCAAGGAGATATCGGATGTCGTCAGCGTAACACCTGACTATGCAAACGTAATCTTCAAGAAGGCTTTCGGACATTCACTTATGAAGCATATAATGATAGAGCGTATTAATCATGCGCAAAGGAAGCTTCTTTTTACAGATGATTCCATCTCCAATATTGCCATGGACTGCGGTTTCAGTTCAATCAGCTGTTTCAACACTGCCTTCAGAAATCTCAATAACTGCTCGCCCAGCGAATACAGGAAAAGCTACCACAACATAACAACCTGATAATCATTTTTTCCCTTCCATCAGGGGAGTATGACCAAACTATTGAGAACAGCCTCGGTTACATAGGCAGCTGGTGAGAATTCCTCTGAATTCATATACTCAAGCACACTCTTCAGCAATTGGGTTGATGCGGGATCAGCATCGCCACCGCTCAGGAGGTCGATGGAGCTGAACAGCAATGAACCATCACCCATCCTTGCCTCAAACATCAGACCAAGCCTCCTGTTGGTAGTAAAGTTATCCACCATTTCTATTATAGGTGTCAGTCCTTGAATATCGGAAAAATCAAGATAAGCTGATTTTTTCAAAGGATACCACCACTGCCAGTCGGTATGGCCGTCGTTGGGGAACATGCTTAATGCCGGGTGCTTTGGATCGCACAGCACTCCCATTGCACCAGCTTCATTCGGGAAATGCACCGGACTCCAGAATACAGGAACAAATTTTGAACGCGTACCTGCAATGGAATCCAACGGTGGCATAAAAAGCACTTTCCTTCCGGCCTTAAGTCCGGACTTTGCCTCCTTGAGACTCTTGGTAACCAAAACATCGCCATATTCCGGAGTCACGTCTTCGGGATAGACCCAAATGTTCCATGAATTGGAGATGGAATCATTATTGACATTCACAGAGAAGGTAAGTTTCCTGGCTTTCCCGACAGAGGGCAGTTTTACAGAGAGATCGCCTATATCATTCAGTCCTTTAACAAGGCCGTCGCCTGCAAAACATCCATCCGCTACGATTTCGCCACCATCCTTAAGACACCACCTGCAATCCCATGGCCCTGAATGATCGGAATAATCCGCCACGATTATGGACGCATCAAACATTTCCCCCTCTTCATACACAGCCTTCTTAAATTTAGCAAGGGGTACCATAGGACCGCAGAACTGCCTGAACCATGAAGAATCGACTATAC
>JAIDTS010000367.1 GCA_029060585.1 Muribaculaceae bacterium | reverse complement strand
TCCATAATCCTCAATCCCAATGCAGACTCTATTTTTGATATCGTCTCTATAGACAAATTCTCTGTGCCCTTCAATACACGCGATATATATTGTTGAGAACACCCCATTTTCTCTGCAACCGTTTTTTGGGTTAATCCCAGTTCCTCCATTCTATCAAGCATCATCATGGCTATTCTCTGCGAATATCGAAGCCAAGACTTGTTTGCAATTCGCCATTGTGCATTTTCCCTCCATTTGGATGGAGTCGGACTTTGATGCTCATGCAATTTTGAAAGTATTTCAGTTTGTGTTTTCATATCGATTCAAAAATATTATCATCAAATTCTCAGCGAACTTCCGCAAGATAGTCTTTAAAAGAGTCCATGTCGGCTATATCATTCTCAAGCATGAAATTTCTAACTTTTTCCATACTTCCACTAACGTATGTTCTCTCTTATTAAGGTCTTAAGGCTGCTAAGGGTATCACTTTTACCCCGTCGTCTCTTGTATATGCCATCTTCCCGCCTGTGAGTATAATGAGCAAATCAGGCACTCTAATAGGCATCTGCAACTCGGCTTTATTTTTTTCAATAATCAACTTTTTCATTTCCAATAGATGCTCCGCACCCTTTTCAATCTCTGCACTTCCAAGCTTACATTCTATAAGGGCATATCTTCCGTCTGCCAGATGTAACACTATATCGGCTTCCAATCCATACCTGTCATGATAATAGGATATATGGCTATCCATATCTATAGTGTATGCCTTCAGGTCACGAATACACATCTGCTCAAAAATGAAACCAAACGTTTTAAGCTGGATCTTCAGACTTTCAGGAGAAAGACCAAGGGCGGCAACTGCGATGGACGGATCACAAAAACAACGTTTAGGGGTACTTCGTATTGCAGTTTTACTTCTGATAGCCGGACACCATGCGTCTATATCCTGAATTACAAATAGTTTTTCAAGTGCCGAAACATAATCGTCAAAGGTAGTTCTTGAACACTCTATTGTTTCTCCTGCAATGACATCCGCCAACAATGAAGACGTTTTTGCGAGCGTTGATATATTTCGTGCGTATGCATAAAGAATACGGTGGGTAAGTTTCTCAAAACGTTGTTTGTCATCTATTCTTGAAATATCTTCCGAGCATACACTGTTGATGTAATTTTGAGCAATCATAAGTTTAGCCTTGTTACTACGGGCTCTTAGGGATGCAGGCCAACCACCACGACAGGCTGCAAAGATAAGGTCTTCCACAGTCAGTCTGGATAATTCTCCGCCAAACTCATAATCGGGATTGTCAAAAAGTTCATGAATGGAGATTTGTCCGGTGGACTCCATTGATTCCCAAAGACTCATAGGTAGCATCTTCATTTTCGCTATCCGTCCGGTCCCGGAATGATTCGTTTTCTTTTTCTCTACTTTATTCGAGCCGGTTAAAATAAATTGTCCCGGTTCCCGGCGATTGTCAACGGCTGTTCTGACAGCATCCCAAAGCATAGGGGCATCTTGCCACTCATCTATAAGACGCGGAGTTTCACCCTGTAGAAGATAAGAAGGCTTAGACTCGGCGGTTGCAAGATATTCCTCACGCATATCCGGATCTTGAAGCTTCAAAACGCTGTTAGCCTGTTGTTCTGCGGTTGTCGTTTTCCCACACCATTTGGGACCTTCTATCAGCACAGCCCCGAAAGCATCAAGCATATCAGATAATAACAAGTCTGCCGTTCGTCTTAAATATTCCATAATTCAAAATTTTTACAAAGATAGTGAAAAATAATGATATATCAAAATAAGTTGGAACTTTTGCGGTATTTTGATTGGAACTTTTGCGGTGTTTTGGTTGGAACTTTTGCGGCATTTTGGTTGGAACTTTTGCGGTAAACTGTTATATTCGGTTTCAAGGTACTATCTCGTAAGGGGTGGTGTCGGTGTTGTGGAAGATGGTCTGCATGAGCCGGGTGCCGACTTTGGCTATGCTGTCGATGTCGGTGTCTACGCGGAGGCTCAGGACAGGTGCCTGTGCCGGTTCGGAGAAGTCAATCGGAGTATTCCCGTAGGTGGTATCGGCAACGCGGTAGACTTGCTCCTTGGCATACTGACGGATCTTGTCGAGATACGGAAGCTGGTCTGCGCCGATCGCCTCATAGTCAATGTAGAACTTGCCATCCTCCTGCATGAAGTAGATACAGGCTACCGGGCTGGAACAGATACCGAAGAAGTCATACTCCATCTGACCGTCTTTCAACCGCTGCAACACCGAGGGCAGTTCGCCGATAGTGATTTGATTGGCATAACGTGTAGGCTGAGGTGCGGGAGCCTCAACCTTCCCTGGCGCACGTTTGCCGCCATTGCTACACCAGGCAAGGCCCAGCGTGGAAACCGCAATCATTATGTAGTAAGAATTCTCCTCATTATTAAGTGTTGGGAAATGGTATCTCCAGACGCAAAGTTAGTAAATTTTTAGCACATAAACCTGATACATAGGCATTGTTCTTGATTTAAGAACCCGATTGTCAGGGAAAATCGTTATATTTGCATTCGCAAGTAGCAAACAAGAATTAAACGACATATTTTAACAAAGTAACTGACATGGGTCTTGACATGATAACTGCGGCTAATTTTGGACATTCCGGCATTGTCGTTCAGTCGCTTAGCTCGCTAAGCTTCTTCACTCCGCAGCCAGACTGCCTCAAAATTATCTCACATTTACCATATCATTAATTTCTTGTCTGCTACTTGAATCTATAAATGAAAGAAAACACTGAAGTTGTTTCGACTTATTTTTTATTAAGATTTCGTCAGCTTTGCGAGTAGATTTCGCTTCATGAAGAAGGAGCGATGCGGGCATCTGTTTTTTCTGGATTTCAGTCCTTTAGGCACCCTAACGGCACAACAAATACTCCATCATCTCTTCGATAGGCAAATTCTCCTCCTGTCAATACCATAAGAAATGATGGACCAGGATATCTTGATGTGTCGATTTTAGATGCAAGTTTAATGAGATTGGATGCACCTTCCTCAATCTCCCTACTGCCCAACTTCACCTCCACTGCTGCCCAGCGTCCATCATCAAGACAAATTATCAGGTCTGCTTCAAGATCATTCTGGTCATGATAATGACGAATCGAACCGCGAAGAGGCTCGGCATATACCCTGAGATCCCGTGCACATAACGATTCAAATAAAAAACCAAAATAGTTGAAATCTTCAAGAATACCATGAGGGCTTGTTCCTATCGCAGCAACAGCTATCGAAGGATCGACAAACTGACGTTTATCTGAAGTACGTATGCCGGTCTTTGATCTAAGAGATGGTTGCCATGCTTTTATATCCTCTATTAGGTAGAGCCTCCTCAATGCTCGAAGATACACTTCAAGAGTCTTGTCTGATATCGAAGAGTCATTAGCCTTAACATCACCCATGATCGTACGGTCAGTAGTCATTGTCGATATGTTGCGAGCCAATGATTTCAAGACGCTTCGCACTCTGTCAGGATCCTTCTGGGATTTGTCTACTGCTGCTGCATCCTTTTCACATACAGCATCCACATAGTCCTTCGCTACATCCAAAGCATCGTCTCTATCAAGATGTAAGGATGCAGGCCATCCACCTCTGCATATGGCAAAAGCAAGGTCTTCTATTGTAAGTGTGCTAATGGCTGTCACATCAGAATCGCCATCAAACAGAGCCTTTAATGACACCATACCATTTGATTCTCCAGATTCATAAAGGCTCATCGGGCGCATTCTCATCCTGGAGATTCTACCGGTTCCTGTATGTTCCATTCTTTCATCCGGAGGTGTATCTTCTTCCTCATCTACCACAACACTTCCAGTCAATATATATTGACCCTTTTCGGGAGTTTGATCTACTGCGAACCTAACGGCATCCCATAAGACAGTAGCAGTCTGCCATTCGTCTATAAGACGTGGTTTTGCACCTCTCAGAAGATATGAAGGTGAGGTCTGTGCCATTTTAAGATATGAAGATCGCCTGTCAGGATCCTGCATATAGATGACACTATCAGCTTGATTCAAGGCAGTCCAGGTCTTCCCACACCATTTTGGACCTACAATGAGTACGGCTCCACTGGTACGGAGTTTCCTCTGTAATGTCTTGTCAGCTATGCGAGGTAAATAATACTTATTTTCCATACTTCTTGTTTTTAACTACAAAAATAATATTTTTCAGCCAAATATCCAAATAACTCCGAACTATTTGCCTCAATGACTCCGAACTTTTTGTCTGTTCCACTCCGAACTTTTAACATATCTTACTCCGAACTTTTCGCCGACTCTACCAATATACCACTCATTGCTATTACACATCTCTAAATTTTTTTCCAGCATCAAAAGTTAAATTGATTATTCATAGTCTGATGAATAAGTTTGGCAATGCTTTGATATGATAATAAGGAGTTGCTATTTATAACTTGATGTCGCAATTTGTAACATCAAGTCTAAAGTAACAGAATGCAACCTGGATATTAAAATATGAGGTGCTGTTTTTGCACCTCTTATGAAGTCAAGATTACAATTATTAAGTCAAGATTACAACAAAATATCCAATGTAGGAATTCATTTCTTGCATTTAATACCCCGATTGTCAGGGAAAATCGTTAAATTTGCATTTTGTTAATCTTTAATTCCTCTAAGCCGATGAACACTCCACAGTGCCCTCACGATAAATCCATTGACGAGCTGTTTCGTCAGTGGGAACTATGTAAAGACAAGAAAGAGGAAGTGGTATCCATCTTCCTATCGGGTCTATCCACAGGCAATATGTTGTGGAGGAGTTTCCTACCTGCTTTTGCCATAGCTCGGACTTTCCCCAACCACCATTTTGAGGGGGATTTAGACTCATTAAGGGATAAACCATGTGGTATTTGTAGTGTATATTCATGGGATTGTATCAAAGAACAAGATTATGAATTTTTTTCAGGAATCGCTTCAAGAGCTGGAGGCATACCTGTTTATTCTCTTAAATGTTGTATTGTACTACTATCTGAGTTTAATAAGATTTCATCTGATAATATAAAGCCTAATGAGATGGATTTTATGATATTCTCAGATATTATGGACTGTCTCACAGGTGCATCACTTCAGGAAACTTTGAAGAAGGACATCGTTAGAAGGATTAGGAACATAAAACTATTCAAGAGCAAAAAGATTCAAATTGAATGTCTCCTTCAAACCTTAGGTTTCTGTGGAATATTGGAGACTGAGAAACACAAAAGCCCTTTTCACGGGTATATAAATTTAGGGACCGCTCCTAAAAGATCGCATAACTCAAACTGGGAATATCCTGTAGATTTCTGGACGCCGGCAGACGGCATCAACCGGGAGGCGTTTAAGTTCTGGTTTGGCAACTATCCTGAACTGATTAGTTTTTGGGAATAACGTCATAGGATTATGGAATCATAATCATTACCTAAACCAGACCAAAATTATGATCAATCAGCACAATCTAAGGGAATATGTCAATCTCCATTCTTACACCGACAGTGTAGGCTGGATTGGTTATTATTGCAGAAAAGGTAGATTTACCCCTGAATTAAAGGCAGACTCCATAAGTCGGTTCATTGAGTATTTCCAAAGTATCAGTCCCGAAGCATCAGTGATAACGTCTTTATACAAGTACGGCAAACACGAAATATCACCTCTCCCTGACGAAGAAAACTTAATGAGGACAGGACTACTACGACAATTTTCTGATAAAGAGAACATAAATGATACTCCTGTACTTTATGAAGATTGCGGTTGGAACGAAATCAAACTGTTATCTTCTATAGTAATGGATAATGCCGGAGATATTGCAGGACACTGCTTTATTATTATCAATTCTTTAGGTCTTATTGCCTATACTCATGACGATACAGGATTTGGGTTTATCTCCATTGGGTCGAATGGTTCAGCGAAAGATATTGTCCGTAAATTTCTTATAAACCTTAACCCTAATCAGTTTCAATATGAAATAGCTGAATAGGTCATGCTGAATTTTAGATTATTCATATCATTGTTGATCTCCCTTATGTTGGCTGCTTGTGTCGGTGGAGTGGGAAGGGATAACGGCAGGGATGATACTCTCGCTTCTGCTGATGTCATTGCGATGTTGAACGATGTAGTTTCCAATGCCACCTGCGCATATCATACGAAATCCTCCCCGACACTCTGATACCCATCGACACCCTCTATTACGATGAGGGTTTTGAGTTTTAACCATTCTGTGAATGTTTTATTCTCTACTTCCACAAAGGTTGCTCCTTCCAATTCCCTTGAAACCCCATTGCCTTGAGATCAAATTTTATGGGGCGCTTATTGTATTGCATGTGTTTATAAAAACCGAAGTC
>JAIDTS010000366.1 GCA_029060585.1 Muribaculaceae bacterium | reverse complement strand
GCAAGCAGGAATCCGGCGACACCGTTGAAAGCAACGCCGTAGTGAAAGGCATCATCACCGAACTCAACGAAGACGGCACCGTGAAAGAAGGTGGCGTTGTAGTTGAGAACGGCATCCTCGGCCCAGAGCACTTCAAGAGCGAGGAGCAGAAAGCGATCTTCGAGGGAAAGAAGGTAGGCGATAAGTTCACCTTCAACCCCTGGACCGCAGCCGACGGCAACGTTGTGGAACTCGCGTCCATGCTCGGAATCGACAAGGACGACGTAGAAAACCACAAGGGCGACTTCCAGTTCGAGGTGAAAGACAGCATAGTTCTCCGCCCTGCAGAACTCGGCCAGGAATACTACGATCAGCTCTTTGGCAAAGACAACGTCAAGGACGAGGAAGGATACAAAAAGAGCGTGAAGGAGATGATCGAGGCCCAGCTCAGCAACGACAGCGACTATCGCTTCACCATCGACTCCAAGGACGCCATCCTTAAAGCCGTAGGCGAGCTTACACTTCCCGACGCAGTGCTTAAGGACTATCTCAAGCAGGCCAACGAGACTCTCAACGATGAAAATATCGACGAGGAATACGCAAAAGCACGTCCGCAGCTCGTATGGCAGCTCGTCAGCGACGCTATCGCAGAGGCCCTCGAGGTGAAGCTCGAGAAGGAAGACGTGGTAGAGCTCGCGAAGGCCATCGCACGCAACCAGTTCGCTCAGTACGGCATGCCCAACGTGCCTGAAGACATCCTCGAGAAATACGCTCAGGAAATCATAGGCGGCAAGCAGGGCGACCAGGTGCGCCAGCAGGCCTTCGAAAGCAAGCTCTACGGAGCCATCAAGGATGCCGTGACACTTGACGAGAAGAACGTCAGCGTAGAAGAATTCAACAAGCTCTTCGCTCCCGTTGCAAATAATGATTAATAATCAATTATCAATGATTAATTTTTAAGAGATTATATTAAAGATCGATCATTGACGATATTCAAGGCGGCGATGCGGGAGTCTCCGCGTCGCCGTATTATTTACATCGCTTTCCAAGCGATTTCACACAACAACCCTTCAGCCTTCTTCTCAAGACAATGGTATTTTGGTCTGGAGACTGAAGACTGAAGACTGAAGACTGAAATATATGACAGATTTTGAAAAATATGCCGTACACCACCTCGGCATGAGCAGCAACATGCTCGATGGCTATCAGAAAGCTGTAAACCGTCAGGCAGGAGCCGTAACAGTGCCCCATGCCGACTATATGAACCCCTACATCCTTGAGGAGCGCCAGCTCAACGTCACCCAGATGGACGTTTTCTCGCGCCTCATGATGGACCGCATCATCTTCCTCGGCACACAGGTGACCGACCAGAGCGCCAACATCATCCAGGCCCAGCTCCTATATCTCGACTCTGTGGATCCTGACAAGGACATTTCACTCTACATCAACTCACCCGGCGGCTCCGTCTATGCTGGCCTCGGCATTTACGACACGATGCAATATGTCAACAGCGACGTTTCCACCATCTGCACCGGCATGGCCGCATCAATGGCTGCTGTGCTTCTCGTTGCCGGAGAGAAGGGCAAGCGTTTCGCACTCCCCCACAGCCGCGTGATGATACATCAGCCTATGGGTGGCATCCAGGGTCAGGCTTCCGACATCGAGATAACCGCACGCGAGATACTGAAACTCAAGGACGAGCTCTACCGCATCATCTCCGAGCACTCCGGAATGAGCCTCGAGAAAGTAGCTGCCGACAGCGACCGCGACTACTGGATGATTGCTTCCGAGGCCAAGGAATATGGAATGATCGACCGCATCCTCATCAACGAAAAGAAGAAATAATCCCTCAGCCATGGCAAAGAAAACACAGGGATCCGGACTGCAGTGTGCCATGTGCGGTGTCATTGATTCCGAGGCGAATCCGGTAGTGGAGATATTTCCAGGGATGGCGCTCTGCTCGGAATGCGTCAGCTATATAGACACTACCGCACGTGCTGAGCTGGCACAGCGAAACTCCGGTAAGCCCGGCAGAAAGGCTAAGAATTCAATTCCCAAGCCAAAGGAGATAAAGGAGTTTCTTGACCAGTACATAATCGGTCAGGACGAGGCAAAGAAGTATATGGCGGTAGCCGTCTACAACCATTACAAGCGTATCCAGCGCCTCGATGAAGGTAAACAGGATGCCGAGGACGTGGACATCGAGAAATCTAATGTGATTCTTGTGGGTCCTACGGGAACCGGCAAGACACTCCTTGCTAAGACCATCGCAAAGCTCCTCGACGTGCCTTTCACCATTGTGGACGCCACCGTGCTTACAGAGGCTGGCTATGTTGGAGAAGACATCGAATCGCTGCTCACTCGTCTGCTACAGGCCTGCGACTATGATGTTCAGAAAGCTGAACGCGGTATAGTCTTTATTGATGAGATCGACAAGATTGCCCGCAAGAGCGACAACCCGTCTATCACACGCGACGTCAGCGGTGAGGGTGTGCAGCAGGGACTTCTGAAGCTCCTCGAGGGATCGACAGTGCTCGTGCCTCCTAACGGCGGACGCAAGCATCCGGAGCAGAAGATGATTCCCGTTGACACTAAAAACATCCTCTTCGTCTGCGGTGGAGCCTTCGACGGCATCGAGCGCAAGATAGCGGCTCGGCTCAACACCCACACCGTGGGCTACGGACAGAATAGCTCCGACGCCAAGAAGAAGCGCGACAACTTGATGCGCTACGTCATGCCGCAAGACCTAAAGTCGTTTGGTCTCATACCGGAGATCATCGGGCGTCTGCCCGTGCTAACCGCTCTTGACCCGCTTGACCGCGACGCTCTTCGCCGTATCCTCACCGAACCCAAGAACGCCATCATACGCCAGTATAAGAAACTGTTTGAGATGGACGGAGTAGAACTTGAGTTCACTGATGAGGCCCTTGACACGATCGTAGACAAGGCAATCGAATATAAGCTCGGCGCACGCGGTCTGCGTAGCATCGTCGAAACTGTTATGGTCGACGCCATGTATGAGGTGCCGTCGTCGAAAAAGAAGAAATTCGAGGTGACGGCAGATTATGTCCTCGACAAACTCTCGCAGAATCCGGGACTCAACCAATCTTGATCAACGAACACAGCTGATCGCTGACAGCTAACCGCTGAAAGCTGATCGCTGATCGCTGACACATGATCGCTGATAGCTAATCGCTGATCGCTGACCGCTGACCGCTGATCGCTGACAGCTGATCTCTGACCGCTGATAGCTGATAGCTGACCGCTGATAGCTAATCGCTGATCGCTGACAGCTGACAGCTGATAGCTGATAGCTGATAGCTAAATCTTCAGCCTCGATACAATTTTCCGATAAATATTTCGTTTATCAAGGAGGAAGCTAAGAAAGCTTCCTCCTTTTTATTTTCGAATAAGTAGCTGGTCAAATTAAACGTATATTATCCGCGCCGACGATTTCGAGGCGATTTGGCTGCGGAGTGAGGGAGCG
>JAIDTS010000365.1 GCA_029060585.1 Muribaculaceae bacterium | reverse complement strand
CATGTGCTCAAGGATGTCACTCTCGACATCCGCAAGGGTGAACTTGTCTCCATAATGGGTGCCTCCGGATCCGGAAAGTCGACGCTCCTCAACATCCTCGGCATCCTTGATAATTATGACTCAGGTTCATATCATCTCGACGGTGTCCTGATCAAGGATCTTTCCGAGAATCGCGCTGCGGAGTTGCGCAACCGTATGATCGGTTTCGTATTTCAGTCATTCAATCTCATAAACTATAAGAACGCTCTTGAGAACGTGGCCCTTCCGCTCTTCTATCAGGGCGTCAGCCGAAGGAAACGAAACGCTCTTGCCATGGAACAGCTCGAGAGGATGGGACTCGCCGACCGCGCTCACCATCTCCCCGGCGAGCTCTCCGGCGGTCAGAAGCAGCGTGTGGCAATCGCACGTGCCCTCGTGACGCAGCCCTCCCTTATCCTCGCCGACGAACCGACCGGAGCTCTCGACTCGAAGACGTCGAAGGAGGTGATGCAGGTCTTCCGCGACCTCAACGACTCCGGCATGACGATTGTAATTGTGACCCACGACCCTGCCGTAGGCGCTGCTACCGACCGCATCATCCGAATAGTCGACGGCCGTATAGAGAATAATAATTCTTTGCTTCCGAGTTCCTCATCTTAAGACTTAAGACTAAAGACTGAGGACTTAACTGCTCAGCGAGCCCTTTGCCTCTCTGCGTGAGAATTTTCTGTACTTGCGAAAGTTGAATAAAAGATTAAGTGTTGTCGTCAGTATAAAAGCGGCTTGTCCGCTTTCTGAAGACTGAAGACTAAAGACTGAAGACTCAAAGCCATGTTCGATCTAATTCGGGAAATTTCCCAGACAATAAAAAATAATAAGCTCCGCACAGCTCTGACAGGCCTTGCGGTGGCTTGGGGTATCTTCATGCTCATAGTCCTCCTTGGAGCCGCCCGGGGTGTTGTCAATAGTTATGAGGACCAGTCTGCTAACTCCAGCGTGAACTCCATTCGCCTTTGGAGCGGCACAACCTCCATGCCCTACAAGGGTTACAAGGATGGCCGCTGGATACGGCTCCGGGATAAGGACATGGATGCCATCTCAGGTGAGGTGTCGGCGGTGTCCGATGTAGCAATTTCCACTTCAGCGTCCGGTTTCAATATCGTTGGCCCGAAAGACTATATAAGCGGCGGTTTCGAGGCGGTCTATCCCGATGTCGCGCGAACCCAGAGGATAACCGACATCAACGGTCGGTTTATCAACCAGAAGGACATCAACGACCATCGGCGTACAATAGTGATTCATCGCGACAACGCTGCCCTTCTTTTCGGCGACGCCGATAAGGCTCTCGGTGAGGAGGTGCGTGCTATGGATCTTTCGTGGAAAGTGGTGGGGGTCTACAGCCATAGGTGGAGAAAAGGTTCTTTCGTCCCTTACACCACCTACAAGGCCATCACTGGTGGCAACGGCTATGTCGATGAGATGGCCGTCCGCGTTGATGGCATAGCGACAGAAACGGAGGCGGAGGAGGCCGAGGCCCAGGTTCGTTCGGTGCTCGCACGCCGCCATGATTTCGACCCTGACGATTCAAACGCCGTATGGGTATGGAACCAGTTTGCCAACTATATTAAGCAGGGCAAGGCTCTGGTATACCTTAACCTCGCAGTCTGGGTCATCGGTATCCTGACTCTTCTGACAGGTATAGTGGGTGTAAGCAACATAATGTTCGTCTCTGTCCGTGAGCGTGTCCACGAGATCGGTATCCGTCGTGCCATAGGCGCGAAGCCAAAGAGCATTATTGTCCAGATTCTCGCCGAGAGCGTGGCCATAACCGCCCTTTTCGGATATATTGGTCTTGTGGCCGGTATGATTGTATTGCAGATTCTCGACGCCTTGCTCGGCGACGCTGACGGATTCTCCAATCCTACCGTCGACATTTCCCTGGCTCTTCAAGTGACGGTAGCTCTTATTGTGGCTGGAGCTATTGCCGGTCTGTTCCCGGCCATCAAGGCAACTAAAGTTAAACCCGTAGAAGCCCTTCGTGACGAATGAAGACATCTTTTTTCGATATTGAGAACTGGCGCGAGATCGGCGCGACTCTTGCCAGAAACAAGACAAGGACATTCCTTACTGCCTTCGGAATCTTCTGGGGCACAGCCATGCTTGCCATGCTCTTCGGTGGCGCGCAGGGTTTCGAGGGTGTTATGCGCCGTAATTTCGCCGGATTCTCGACCAATCTCGGCGCCGCATTCAACAATCGCCGTACCGTCCCCTATAAGGGTTTTAATAAAGGTTCAGGCTGGAATATGACAACCCGCGATATAGAGCTTATACGTCAGCTTGCTCCGGCTATTGAGTACAGTACCGAGGGCGACCAGCGCAGTGGAACTGCCGCATTCGGCACTAAGACAAAATCGGTCGGAATCACCGGCGTTGAAGCAGATTACTTCAGGATCCTGGTTCCCGTTTTGAATGAAGGGCGATTTCTCAACGATGCGGATGTGGCCTCCGAGCGTAAGGTTGCTGTAATTGGGAAGGATATTGCCACATCCCTTTTCGGCAATGATTCTCCCATAGGAAAATATGTCAGCGTCGACGGCATATATTTTTTAGTGGTGGGCGTCGCATCCCAGCTTTCCGATGCCACCATTAACCGCCGTATCGACGAATGTGTCGTTATTCCCGCCTCCACTATGAGGCGTGCCTACAATCTCGGTGATATCGTAGGATTGTTCCTTTATACTGCTCCTGCCGGACATTCCCCGTCCGACAACGAGCCGGTCATTAGGCGCGTCTTCTCTTCTGCACACTCCATAAGTCCCGACGACAGGAACGCTATTGAGTTCCTTGATATATCAGAACAGTTCGAGATGATCGACAATCTGTTTTTCGGCATTTCGATTCTCGCGCTTTTCGTCGGATTCGGCTCTCTTTTGGCCGGTGTCATTGGTGTAGGCAACATTATGTGGATTGTCGTTAAGGAACGTACGCAGGAGTTCGGAATACGCCGGGCCATAGGTGCCAAACCGCTCGACATCACCGTCCAGGTCCTTTCCGAAAGCATCA
>JAIDTS010000364.1 GCA_029060585.1 Muribaculaceae bacterium | reverse complement strand
CATGAACATGAACATGAGCATGAGCATGAACATGAACATGAGCATGAGCATGAACATGAACATGAGCATGAGCATGAGCATGAACATGAGCATGAACACCATGATGATCATGATCATCATCACCACCATCATCATCATCACGGCGAGGGAGAGGCGGAGGAATACGGAATCTCGACTTTCGTATACTACAGACGAAAACCATTTGACCTCAACAAGTTTGACTATTTTTGCGACAAGCAGTGGCCCAAGAGTGTGATCCGCTGCAAGGGAATCTGTTATTTCAGCGATAACCGCGACATGAGCTATCTGTTTGAGCAGGCGGGAATACAGAAAAAGCTCACTCAATGCGGACAATGGTTTGCCACTGCTCCGGAAGACGAACTGCAGCGTTTCTTTGCCACAGAGCCCGGACTACTCAGGGACTGGGATGAAGAGTATGGCGACCGTATGGACAAGCTTGTCTTCATCGGGCGCGATATGGATCGCAAAGCCATCACAGAGGCACTGGACCGGTGCTTAATTGAGAATTGAGAATAGAGAATTTGATAAAAAAGAGCATTGTCGGCGGGACAATGCTCTTTTTTATTACATGCTCTTTTTTATTATAGGTATTTGCGAATCGTAGCTATGAGGTCTTCTTCCTCCACAGGTTTGGAGAGGTAGTCGGTGAAACCAGACTTCATGATTTTCTCGCGATCCGATATCTGCGCATAAGCAGTGACGGCAACGATAGGTACGGTCTTCGAAAGCATACGAATGTCATCAGTTGCCTGATATCCGTCCTTGATCGGCAAATTGATGTCCATGATGACGAGATCAGGGGTCTCCTTCGCAAAGACACGAATCGCCTCCTCTCCATCCTTAGCATGCACCACATCGAACCTATCGGAAAGGAATTCCTTAAACAGCTGATAGTTGCTGTCTACATCCTCCACTACCATAATCTTCTTTCGCTCGTGCTTGTAGGAAGGCATAGATGGATCTACCAACGACCCGAGACCAGCAGCCTTCGCATCTGCGGAAGCTCTTGACTTCTGGCGGAGCGCCTCGAAGCGGGTCTCATCTTCCGAAGCAGTGCCTGCTGCATAGCTGTCAGCCGACTCGTCGAGAACGTAAGGGATAGTGAAATAGAAAGTTGATCCCTTTCCACGTCCACCAGACTCCGCCTTCATCTGGCCGCCAAGTTTCTCCACGATAGTCTTGCTGATAGAAAGGCCGAGACCTGTGCCCTGGATGAAAGAGTTTAGTTTTGTGAAACGTGAGAAAAGTTTCGGCATATCGGCCTGGGAAATACCAAGACCAGGATCCTTCACGAAGAACCTCAACATATTGCCTGACACGAGCTCGTAGCCAACCGTAATGACGCCGCTATCTGTAAACTTGACGGCATTAGTCAGAAGGTTGTTGACCACCTGAGTGATACGATAAGGATCAGACGTAATGAAGCACTTGTCCATTCCAAGCTTAACTTCAATATGCACGTTCGGCTTCTTAGAGAGATCAATTCCTGAGCAGATGGTAGAAAGAAGTTTATTAACATCTATCTTATACATATTGAAGACCATCTTGTCGGAGTCTGCTTTCGAGATATCAAGGATATCACCGATAAGCTTCAAGAGCAATTGATTGTTAGACTCGATGATTTCAATAAACTTCTTCTTCTTTTCAGGATCTACAGCCTTGCAGAGAAGATTAGAGAATCCGACAATGGCGTTGAGCGGAGTTCTGATCTCATGGCTCATGTTGGCGAGGAACGCCGACTTCATATTGTCGGCCTCCACAGCCTTCTTTGCCGCATCCCTGAGCACATTCTCCACCTTCATCTTGTCAGTGACATCGATAGCGAATATATCCAGCATCAGACGTGTATCCCTCGATCTTTTATCGCGGTTGACGATAAACTCAATGTAGACATCGTCGTTAGGGGCCTTAATGATGGAGCCCTTAGGGCTGGAATCCTCCATTATCGCATCTGCGGTCTCCTGCCAATAGTTCTCATATTCCTTTGACCTAAGTGTCTTCAATCCGTAATCGTGGACCAGAGTCTTCAGAGCCTTGTTCTGGTTGCCATAATGCACAGCCTTCACTATACCATCTCTGTCAAGATTGACAATACACTGCATATAGCCGATAGGCATAGATTCCACAAGCCTGTCATACTCCTGACGCAGCTTGGGGCCCTTATTCGAGAAGCACCAGATAAGGAGAAGTATCAAGACTATGAGCAAGGCAGATCCTCCGAAGAGAATATACATCTTATAGTCGTCCCAGAACGAATCCGGCTTATCGATAAATATGGTGCCACTGGGACATATAGATGAAGACAGATCCAGACTCAGAAGTTTGGGATAGTTAATATACGGATGAGCGTGCATAGGAATCCGGAAGGGCACGTCGCTCATATTCATATCGCTTATGAGATCGATCAATGCGTCATGCACATTGGCATAAATCTCGTCAGGATCAGCGAAGTAACCACCGATGATTCCATAGGGCATGTAGGCGTTGCGCAAACCGAACACCGGACGGTGGGCACCATTGATCATGAACGAATCGGTAGTGCTCATCTGCGGAAGTCCGGAAAGTCCGGGCGACGTATAATACCAGGTGGAAAGCAAAAGTCCTACATTGGGATCTTCATTGTTAAGATAAGGCACCATCACACCCTCATCACCGGCAAAGAGCCATTCATACTCCACATGGGGATATTTCAGCTCAATATACTCCTTTAGAATACGGTTAAGCTGACGATTTACATAGATACCATCGCCCATAAAGACAATCTTATTCATGTCGGGAAACATATGAATCATCATGTCTACAGTCTCCCTATGCTTGTTGGGAGTGAGCACGAGCGAGAAATTGTATTGGTTTCTAAGGTCCTCAAGAGGTTTCATCTTGGGAGGACCCACAGAATCGGCGTTATTTACCGCAGTGAAGTAATAATCAAGAGAAGCATACTTATCATTCTGGCTGATGAGAAGCATAGGCACGTTGCCCCAAGTCTGCTTGATACGGTCTCGGAGATTGAACGCGAAGTTACCGATGAGCACGAGATAGTCGGGAGCCGCGTCATGATAGTTTTCAAAAACCATATCCTCCAGCTCATGATAATCTTCCTCGTTAAATATCACACTGTTATTGAGGTGAATGACGCGCACCGCGTTGAAATCCGGACGTCCGGATATTTCTTTGATAACTTTATTTATGTATTTTCTCGGCCAAGGAGCTACCTCATTATATGAATTAATAATGACAAGCTGTTTTTTCTCTTGAGCGCCGGCCTGGAATGTAAAGCCGACGCAGAAAAGAATGGCCGTAAGGATATTGAAAAGAATCTTCTTTATCGACATACTTTATTTGCGTTTGAGAACATAGGTCATCTCCTCTTTGAGACGATTGCTGTTGATGGGTTTCGAGACATATCCGTTGAATCCGCTCTCCATCATACGTTCCTTATCGGTAGCGAAGGCATAGGCAGTCACCGCAATGATGGGAACTACAGAATCCTTACGCTTGATCTCAGTAGTGGCCTCGTAACCATCCATCTTCGGCATGCTTATATCCATGAGGATTATATCGGGCTTGGTCTGCTCGAAGAGTTCAACGGCCTCTTCGCCGTTCCATGCGTGGATAAGCTCGTAGTTTCCCGACAGCATGCTTTCGTAGAGAATATAGTTACTCTCATTGTCTTCTGCAATCAGAACCCTGAGTTTCTTCGCGTCGGGGTCAGCTTTCTCGGAAGCCTGTGCATGCGGCGTAGCAGCCTGAGGAGCGTTTGATTGAGGTTGCTGAGGATGATGTCCCTGTGCTTGTCCGGCTACTGCATGATTTTGCTGCTGGGCAGGGAAAACCTGAGACTGCGGTCCTTGCTGAGGAGCCTGCTGCGCATAAGAGTTCTGCTGCGCATATGGGTTCTGCTGGGGTCCGTTTTGAGGATTGGGCTGACCATAGGGATTCTGCTGGGGTCCGTTCTGTGGATTGGGCTGACCATAGGGATTTTGCTGCGGATACTGACCGTAGGGATTCTGCTGCGGGTACTGCTGGCCGTAGGGGTTATGAGGAGGATACTGCTGGGAGTGATGCTGATGCGGAGGATGCGGGGAGTGTTAATGATGGGGGGCCGGCGGGGCGGATGG
>JAIDTS010000363.1 GCA_029060585.1 Muribaculaceae bacterium | reverse complement strand
GTCCCCACCTTCACCCGCATCGACCCGATGGCAGAGAAATACCCATGGCTCTCCCCCTATCTCTACTGCGCCAACAATCCGCCACATCCGCGTCCCCGGCGGGTCGAAAGCCCGCAGCCGATCTGTCGCCCCTCCTTTTCCATCCAGTCATTCAGATACCGGCTTGCCAGTTCAATTCCCTTTAAGAAGAAGCCTCATAGCGAGAATGATTCCGCCTGCGATAATTACCAAGTCTTCCAGCGAGTACAATCCCCCTCATTTGCAGTTTTCATTTTTTTTAACTAATTTTGCATTCCGAATTGCAATTATGCATTCTGCATTAAGAATTATGCATTAATATGAAAATCGTTCTCTTCGACAATCAGGAGGATCATTTCGACCTCCTTCCGCTCTCTTTCACTCGCCCCATCTGCGACTTCAGGGTGGGTATCACCACCATTCGCGAGAAATGGGCCTCCTTGATTCCGGATGCAGAAATATACGCTCTCCCGGTTGATTTCCTTCGCGAACGATTCGGCCAGCCCGACGATGCCACCGAACGGATGCTGTTCGTATCCGGAACCGTTGTGCCGGACTCTGTCATCGCAGCTCGGATTGCAGCACTCAAGCCCGGACAGGCCATAGTCTGCGACGGTCGTCCCCTTGCCTTCCATGGCTCTTGGAACGGACTTGAAACAAGAGATTTCCCGGATGTCTGCGAGGAGGACCTCCGTCATCTTCGTCTCGTCTACGATGTGTTTATAATGAATCCAGAAGTGCTCCTGGAAGATTTCCGCCTCATTACGGCCGGTCGTAAGTCTCAGCCTCTCCCGGATTCAAACCATGTGATAGGCGACATGGTTGATGCTGATGGCAATCCCATGATCTTTCTGGAAGAAGGCGCAGAGGTGGAAGGCGCGACGTTCAATCTCAAGGAAGGCCCCGTCTACATCGGACGTGATGCCTCAGTGATGGAAGGTTGCTGCTTGAGGGGACCGATCGCCTTCTGCGACCATTCAAAAGCCAGAATGGGTGCGAAACTGTATGGCGGCTCCACTTTCGGCCCTTACGTTAAAGTGGGAGGAGAAGTGGACAATTCGGTCATATTCGGTTATTCCAACAAGGCTCACGACGGCTATCTCGGAAATGCCGTGGTAGGGGAGTGGTGCAATATCGGCGCCGGTGTCAACTGCTCCAACCTGAAGAACGACTATTCAAAGATACGCCTCTGGAACTACAGGCTGCATTCATTCGCACGTACTGACCTCCAGTTCTGCGGCCCCATTATCGGAGACCACTCCAAACTTGGAGTAAATGTTATGCTAAATACCGCCACCGTTATTGGTGTCGGCGTCAATATATATGGTGCCGGTTTCCCGCGCGTTTTCGTACCCAGTTTCCTCGAGGGAAGCGCCAACGGTGGATTCTCTGATGTCCCGATGAAACGCTTCATCACTATCGCAGAGCGTGTAATGGCACGCCGCGGTGTTTCTCTGACTGAACTTGACCGTGTCATCTTCGACCGTATCTTCGAATACGCCTCCCATCTCAAACGCTGATATAGTGCGGTAGCGAATTGGGTATTGGCGCTATCTTGCTTGCTTAAGGTATATTTTTTAGATTCTACAGGTAAAATAAATTGTGCATTCTGCATTATGAATTCAGAATTGTTTAAAATGATTGATTTCCACCCGAAAGCCTTTTCGATGTGGAAGGGCTATGATATGGCCCGGTTCAAGTCGGACTTAATCGCCGGCATCGTCGTAGGCATCGTGGCGCTTCCGCTCGCCATAGCGTTCGCGATCGCCTCGGGAGTTTCCCCTGCCATCGGACTGATCACTGCTATTATCGGCGGCTTCATTGTCTCCGCGCTCGGCGGCAACTCGGTCCAGATCGGAGGTCCTACGGGTGCCTTCATCGTGATTGTCTATAGTATTATCCAGCAGTTCGGACTCACAGGCCTCGCTATCGCGACTGTGATGGCCGGCCTCATTCTCGTTCTCATGGGGCTTTTCCGTCTGGGAACGGTGATCAAGTTCATTCCATATCCCATCGTGGTAGGATTCACGGCCGGTATCGCGATCACTATTTTCTCCACGCAGATCAACGACTTTTTCGGTATGGGACTCCGTGACCTTCCGGGTGATTTCATCACTAAATGGGGGGTGCTGCTCGCCAACGTTTCAAGAATCAATTGGATTACTATGGCGGTCGGCGTTGTCTCGCTCCTTATTATCACACTGACTCCGAAAATCTCGCAGAAACTCCCTGGCGCGCTCATAGCGATCATTCTCGTGACGGCCGGCTGTTGGCTGCTTGGTGTCCTCGTGCCTGAGTTCCATGTGGAGACTATCGGCGACCGCTTCGGAAGCATGAAGTCCGACATCCCGATGCCTCATGGCTTCGAGATCAATATGACTACTATCAACGCCCTGCTTCCATCGGCCTTCACAATCGCTATGCTCGGAGCAATAGAGTCGCTGCTGTCCGCTACCGTTGCCGACGGCATCACCGGCTCCCGCACCAATTCCAATACTGAGCTCTTCGGCCAGGGTATCGCCAATATAGTTGTGCCTCTCTTCGGCGGTATTCCCGTGACGGGCGCTATCGCACGCACGATGACCAACATCACCAACGGCGGACGCACCCCGCTGGCTGGTATGATACACTCAGTCGTGCTGCTGCTCATCTACCTCTTCCTTATGCCGCTGATCAACCTCGTGCCGATGGCCTGCCTCGCCGCCGTTCTGATGGTCGTGGCCTACAATATGAGCGGATGGCGTACCGTAAAGGCTATTTCCCATAATCCGAAGGGCGATTTCTCTGTGTTGATCGTCACTATGGTTCTTACGATAGTGTTTGACCTCACCATCGCGATTGAGATAGGCCTCCTTCTTGCCATGGTGCTTTTCCTCCGCCGTGTGACGGAGAATGCTGAGATCAAGGTGTATGGCAAGCAGCTCGACGTGGCCGAAGGCACGGAGGTGCACTCTCATGAGGTGTTGAGAGTGGAGAAGGGTGTGTCTGTCTATGAGATCGACGGACCGTTCTTCTTCGGAATCGCAACTAAGTTCGACGAGATGATGCGCTCTACGATGCAGAATCGTCCCCTTGTCCGCATTATCCGCATGCGAAAGGTGCCGTTTATCGATTCCACCGGCATCCACAACCTCGAGACCCTTATAAAGTCTTCTCAGAAGGAGGGTATTCAGATCGTGCTTTCGGGTGTGCAGCCCGGCGTGCACGCTACTCTCGTAAAGTCTGATATCGTTAACCTTATCGGTGAGAAGAATATCTGCGACCATATATCGAAGGCCGTTGTGCTTGCCAACAGCATAGCTCGCGACTACAACGCCCTCCCCGAATGGCGTCGCCGAGGTCTCGACCCCGTCTGACGCCCTGCCATTGGCAATATGCTACGTAAAACTTAAAACGTCCAACGTAAAACGCAAAAAATATTTGCATAATTCGCTGAAATTTTGTAACTTTGCATCGTCTTAGGGCATATAAAGCCTATCTGTCTCGCTAACGGATTATTCTTTAATCGGTTAGCGTCAGTTTGCAGTATGTGGCCTGATATCCCGAAGATGCGCACTGAGGGCTTCGTGCCTTTGCTGTCGCGACCCAAAATGAAGTAACATCATAAGTTTTTAGATATTTTTTAATTTTTAACAAACTAAAATGCCTACAATTCAGCAATTAGTAAGAAAAGGACGCGTTGCCCTCGTCGACAAGAGCAAGTCGCCGGCTTTGGACTCCTGTCCGCAGCGTCGCGGTGTGTGCGTGCGTGTGTACACCACGACCCCTAAGAAGCCTAACTCGGCTATGCGTAAGGTGGCTCGTGTGCGCCTCACCAACGGTAAGGAAGTCAACTCCTACATCCCCGGTGAAGGCCACAACCTCCAGGAGCACTCCATCGTCATGGTGCGCGGCGGCCGTGTGAAAGACCTTCCCGGTGTTCGCTACCACATCGTGCGTGGCACCCTCGATACCGCGGGCGTTCAGGGCCGTACTCAGCGTCGCTCCAAATATGGTGCGAAGCGTCCTAAGGCAGCTAAGGGTAAGAAATAATAGCTGTCTGTAAGAAATCATTTATCTTTAACCGGTTTTTGATTTTTTGACAGCTATGTGGTTGAGTAAACGCCCATCCGGCGCTCCG
>JAIDTS010000362.1 GCA_029060585.1 Muribaculaceae bacterium | reverse complement strand
CATTCCCTGACCCTCTGGCCAAGAGGAATGTATTCCTCCGCCAGAAAGCGGTTGAATGTAACAGGTTTTTCGAAAGATAATGTCACAGATCCCGTCAGGATGCTGTCATCGGTGGCCCAGTAAGTATCTTTTTCACCGTCGATCACCTTGGCGGCGGCATATTTCCTACCTTTTCCCCTTGCAGAGGAAGCCGTTGTCTTGGCTTTCTTAGCCAGGTCATCCTTGAATACCTCATTCACCATACGGGCAAAAGCGGCTCCACGGATGGAATCCGTAGGATGTATCCTCCCGTTAGGCATAACGGGAAAATTGAGGAGCAAGGTGGAGTTTCGACCTACAGACTTGTAGTATGTGTCCATCAATTTAGAGAGGCTTTTGACATTCTCGTCTTCAGTAGTGTGGTAGAACCATCCTGGACGGATGCTGGTATTAGTCTCTCCCGGCACCCATGAATCGCCTCCTTCAAGACCGAAATGAAGCATTCCCCAGTCCACTTCTCCATCTTTATTGAGTTGGCTCCAGTTGGTGGCTCCTACCTCTCCCCCTTCCGTACCGACCCAACGGAGGTCGCCCCGGTCACTGCCGTCGTTCCAAATTAGGCATTGGGGTTGAAGTTCTCTTATCATCTTATAGGTTTCCGGCCATTGGTAGTAGGTAGTGCGGTCGATCTGTCGGGTTTCATTGGCACCTCCATACCAACCGTCGCCGCCATTGGCGCCGTCGAACCAAACTTCAAAGACATCTCCGTAATTAGTAAGTAGTTCACGAAGCTGATTACGGAAATAGGTGACATATTCAAGATTGCCGTATTCGGGATGGTTGCGGTCCCATGGAGAAAGATAAAGGGCGTACTTCAGCCCTGCTTCGCGGCAAGCTTCGGCAAGTTCCTTAACGACATCGCCTTTTCCTTCTTTCCAAGGAGAGTTCTTTACTGAATACTCAGTATATTCAGACGGCCACATACAGAACCCGCAATGATGCTTGGCGGTGAAGATAATACCTTTCATACCCGCGTTTTTACAGACCTCCACCCATTGCCTTACGTCAAGATCGGAGGGATTGAATAGTTGAGGATCCTCGTCGCCGAAACCCCATTCCTGATCAGTATAGGTATTGAGAGAATAGTGGATGAAGGCATACTGTTCCATATCTTGCCAATTCAGTTGATTCTCAGTAGGCACCGGTCCATAGGGAGCCAGAGGAGGAGCTTCATTCAATGAAGAGCAACCCGACATCAATGTCAAGGCCGCCATTAAGGAAGCGAAACTTTTAAAGGCCATGGTTATCTGCATTATAAGTGATTGCTGAGTTTAATTTTTTTACTTGACTTACTTTCCTGCGGGTGCGGAGAGCATGAAGGAGTAGCTGTGAGGCGCGGAGCCCTTGACGGTGTATTGGTCGAGTGTCGGACGTCCCCAGGTGTCCGTGCCTCCTACGCCGTGGATATCATGGTCGATATTCACATTGACGAAGTCGCCTCTCTTAAGTTCATGGGGATGTCGGGCTTTCTGAAGATCCTCCTCGCTGTAATCCCATGCGCGGATGCAAAGAGGGCTTCCTATAGCATCAATCCTGATGAAAGGCTGATTATCAGACTTTGATGATAAAAGCGTCAGATAACTGACATCGCAACGGTTTCCGTTATCTTGCGGCCTGATATAGTCGTGCTGGAATTCAGACAGAGGCATGGAATAGTGACCCATGAAACTTCCACGCTTACGGTCAGGATAGTTTTCCCAAGGGCCACGGCCAAGATAATCTATTTCAGTCAGTTCCTTCGGAAGGCGCATGCGCATACCGAACTTAGGCATAAGTGGTATCGAGTCGGACAATGGTCGGTAATTTGTATCTACCCTTATCCTACCGTCGGTGTCAAGTGTATAAGCCACGTCATAATCGGCACCGACAGGAAGGTTCATGCTTACGCATACCTTTGTCTTCCCATCTTCCGAAGTAATGCTTACGTTCTTCACCGAACGCTTCGAAGCCTCAGTCTCCCATACCGACATTTTTTCCTTATAGTAACCGTTTTTATCCTGATTGTCGTTGACGGGTTTCCAGAAATACGGTTCAAGCGGGCCGGCAAGCAATTCTTTTCCGTCTATCTTCCAGGAAACGAGAGCTCCCGAAGGATCCACTGTCATTTCAGAATTTTCACCTTTTACAGTCACAGACCCCTCATTTCTTAATACACGAGGAGCCTTACCTACCGAATTTTCAGCCACTATGACATAAGGAGATAACTCGAATTGCTCCGACGCGACGGCATATCCTTTATCAGCCCAAAGAGTGGGTTCTTTTAGACAAGCATATACATTCAGCCATATTCCTGCATCATCCGGAGTGAAGTTCGGTATGGACAGAGTCTCGCCATCAAGAATGAGGATTCCATTCTCAACCGGGAGTCCGCCTTTGAGCAATTCATAGCGGTAATCATATGAGTCAAGTGGAGTGAAGCTGTCGTTGTTCTGAAGTCTGACTGTTTCTCCATCCCTGATGAACCAAATCGGGGCATAAACGTGCTTGACCTCATGAATATGGGGATTGGGAACACGGTCTGGACCAATGAGACCGTTTATGCAGAAGTTCTCGTCGTTGGGTTTGTCGCCAAAATCTCCTCCATAGGCCCAGAATTCATCCTCTCCGAGCGAGATATCTGAAGATGGGCGCAACGGAGATCCGTCGATTGGCTTTGCTATTCCCTGATCCACCCAATCCCATATGGCTGCACCGGCTATCGATGGATCGGAATAGATCACATCCCAGTATTCCTTGAAATGCCCCATGGAATTTCCCATAGCATGTGCATACTCGCGTGCTATGTATGGCTTATCAGTAATGCTTGCGGCAGTCTCCCTCATAAGATCCGGATCCGGATATCCCTGATCGTGAAGTGCGGAATATCTGGGATGACAGTCATAGAAAGGCAGTCGACTTGGATCCATTGCCGTGACCGTGTCATACATAGCCTGTATATTGGGACCGACACCACCTTCGTTGCCAAGACTCCAGATTATTACGGAAGGATGGTTCCGGTCGCGAGACACAAGCGACACCGCACGGTCAACATGAGCATCCTTCCATTCCGGATCATTGCCCATCTCCTCGTTGGCATAGCCATAACCATGGCTTTCCTGGCAAGCCTCGTCCATCACATAGATACCATAGCGGTCACAAAGTTCGTATAATATCGGACGGTCGGGATAATGTGATGTGCGGAGGAAATTGATATTGTTCTGCTTCATCAGCCGGATGTCCTTCTCTACTGTCGCGTCGTCGACCCATCGGCCGGTACGTGGATGATGGTCATGGCGGTTTACGCCACGGAGCTTGACCGGTTTGCCATTTATCTTGAAGATTTCTCCGTCGGTCTCGACTTTCCTCACCCCGAGATGCCAGTCGTAGTTCTGCAGGATGTCTCCTTTCCTGTCGGCAAGTGAAATACTGTAGGGATAAAGCTCCGGTGTCTCAGCCGACCAAAGCTTGGGATTGTCAAGGCTGTATTCGAGATTGACTTCCAAGGTGTCGCCCGGCTGGATGTCTACAGGACGGCTCTTTATGGTCTTCCCATTGATCATTAGACTTGTGGAAACTCCTTTCTCCTTCTTCTTTCCTGTGTTGCAAAGACTCACGCGGGCTGCCACGGAAGCCTGAGACAGATCGTCATTCAGGACAGCGTCGACATTGTAGTCTGCTATATGCACATTCGGGCGTACGATGAGGCTTACAGGGCGGAATATTCCGCTCAGTCGCCACATATCCTGATCTTCGAGATAGCTGCCGTCGCTCCAGCGGTATACCTCAACCGCAAGGCGGTTGGAACCGGCGCGCAAGAAGGGTGTAATATCGAACTCGGCAGGAGACATTGAATTCTGACTGTAGCCTACCTTCTGACCATTGACCCAGACATACATAGCAGATTTAACACCCTCGAAACTAAGGGTTATATTCTTTTCAAGCATATCGGGTGTCACATCGAAATCACGTACATAACTGCCAATCGGATTTCTATGAGCGTAAGCATACCAGTCTTCGGGAGGTTCGGAAGTCACACTCGGGCGATTCCTCGCAAATGGGTAGGAGATATTGACGTAAATCGGTTTTCCGAAGTTCTGCATCTGCCAGCTGCCAGGTACGGCTATGTTATCCCAACCTTCCACATCGAAACCATCAGCCTCGAAACCGACCGGACGGCTGTCCGGATCCGGCGACCAATGGAATTTCCAGTTTCCGTCAAGACTGACGATGTCCTGACGTCCGGCATTTCCAGATGGAAGTCCGAGAGTGACATGATAGGGAAGTTTGTTGATACCAAGCACACGAGGATTCTCCCAGTCATGCGAATGAGCAGAAACGGAAGTCAATATGCAAGCTACCACAAATGTGATGGGATATATGCGAGATGACATTATTTTACTTTTATTTCTCATAGCTATACTATTTATCGCAAAGTTAAGTAATATAGAATAACTTTATTTTCATAATATCGAAATAAAGATGGCATAAAATAGACAATACAAGAAAGGCTGGTTCAGGCCAGCCTTTCTATTTTCTTATTGATTGAGCTTAGAATGATCGCTATGCAAAGATCATTTGAACTGCCAATAGTCGAAGTTGAGGAGATGGGGGCCTTTACGCCCTTTGAAGACGAAATATAGATCGTGCACTCCAGGGACCTCGATCTTAGCGGGAGCTTCGATATAGGCGAAGTTCTCATAACTGCCGGTACCGGGGACATCCAGTTCAGCCACAAGAGGACCGTCGACGGCATCCATGTGAACTTCGATCGTTCCACCACGGAGACCACTGGCGGCGGAAGCACCGAATGTCTTAGGACCGCCACTCATGAAGTTCACGTTGGCAACTTTGATGAAGTCATCGTTATGGATGTCGCTTACATACACTCCTTCCTTCTTGTTCTGCTCAGTTGTCACGCCCTTCGACCATGCCATAGTCTCGGCCTCAACCCTCTTGTACGGATCGAGATACCCTACTGCCGGCGCTCCTTCTTTCGTAGGAAGGATTGTGGGAAACGTTCCGTCGGCATTGTATTCGAATGGTTCGACACAGAAGCTACGGCCAAAACCGCCACCACCAGGAAGATTGCCGGTATGATAGAAGAAATAGGATTTACCCTTATAGTCGGCGACACCGCAATGGTTTGTAAAAGAATTTGTCTCATCCTTCTGGGGCATAATCGTGCCCATATATTTCCATGGTCCCGTAGGGTTGTCGCTCATAGAGTAGGCAATGTGCTCGGGTATGCCTCCGGCGGCATAAAGCATATAGTATTTGCCGTTGCGCTTGAAAAACCATGGACCTTCCGTATATGAACTGTTGTAATGCTTGCCAGGCTCCATCGGCACTTCCTTACCATGACCGAAACCCGTTTCGTCTGGAACGAGAGTCTGGACCTCGCCGTCGAACGAAACCATATCGTCATTGAGCTTTACATAGTAGATGGTAGGATTGCCCCAATAGAGATAGGCCTGTCCGTCATCGTCGATGAAGCAAGTTGGGTCGATGAAGTCCCAGCTCCCGTCTGCGAGAGGCTTGCCTATGGCGTCCTTAAACGGTCCCGTAGGACTATCACCGACAGCTACACCTATCGCCATCGCACCTGTGAGTTTTGAGTGAAGCGGAACGTAGAAATAGAACTTCCCGTTGCGCTCCACACACTGAGGAGCCCAGGCTCGGTCGTCGCCCCATGAGAAATCCTCGATAGCTAGAGGAGAACCGTGGTCTGTCCAGTTCACCATATCGTCGGTTGAATATACGCGCCACTCCTGCATCCAGAAAAAGTCTGCACCGTTCTCGTCATGTCCGGTATAGACATAGAGCCGGTCGCCATGCACCATGGGAGCAGGATCGGTAGTGAAGCAAGTCTGGACACACGGATTCTCGGCATTGGCCAAAACCGATGCCAGTAAGAGAGAGAGGGATAAAAGGGATTTTTTCATATGGATTTGCTTTTACTTATGGGGACGGGCACGGAGTGCCCTTTATTACTAAAGCTTTATTTTGGTGGATTTACCTTTGTATTTGATGGTCTTTGATTTGTCGCCTTTTCGGACAGTCATCTTGCGGACGGCTGGAGCCTCGGCATAAGTGCCTTGGGCATCGGAAATGGTCAGTATTCCTTTGGCATCGTTCCAGTCCATACGGATACGGGTGCATTCTCCTTTTTCGAAATCGTAGGAATCGCCGGCATCATCGTAAAGGGTGAATGTCGCGTCTTTACCTGGGTAGACATCTATCGTCAAAGGCTTTCCTGCCGATGCGGCACTGTATTCCACGACCTCCGTAGTCGGGATTATACTTCCAGCCTTGACAAAGAGCGGAAGGCGGTTTATTGGAGCGGCTGCCGATATTCTTTCGCCTCCGGCGAGCTTATTTCCTGTCCAGAAATCATACCAGTCCGTGCCTGCCGGGAGATACACTTCTCTTGAGTCTACTCCGGGATCCGTCACGGGACAAGCCATGATATCGCCGAACATATACTGGTCTTTTATGTCGTATACTTTTCTGTCTTTCGGAAAGTCGAAAGCGAGGGGACGAGCCATACTGTATCCGCTGCGCGTCTGGGCATCAGCCATGCTGTAGAGATACGGCAGCATCGAATACCGGAGTTTGATCATGTCGAGGATAGCATCGTAATACGGAGTGCCTGACTCGCCGAAATGCCA
>JAIDTS010000361.1 GCA_029060585.1 Muribaculaceae bacterium | reverse complement strand
ATGATTTCTTTTGTTGATGAAAGGAACTCGTCGCACCTGTTGGAGAGATTCACCGGCTCTCCCTTCATCTGGAGTCGCTCTGCTGGATTGGCGGCTAACGGTATGGATCCCCAGCATACGAAATATCCTGCGATTAGAAGCAGTATGACAGGCAGTGTTATCCGCAAATTGACTAAAAATAGGAATATGACTATGATATATGCCAGTCTCAGCCAGACTGAATTGACACCGAGATAGCAGCCGATTCCGCCGAATACTCCTCCGAATATCTTATGCTCCGGATCGCGGAATAATTTCTTTGTCGGAGCTTGCGGTGGTATAGGAGGTATTGCCTGATTGATGGTTTCGGCTTCTTCATCCTCGAATTGTTCGGGTTTGCCGACACGGTTGATTATTTCCTCAATATGCTCTATACTGATCGCTTCGATGCCGTTATGACGTAGTTCCGACAGCAGTTCGGCCACCCGCCCCTCTATATCGTCGGCGATTTCCTTACCGTCTGCCTGACGGGAGAAATAATCTCGCATGTTCGAGATATAGGAGTTCAGCATGGCATATGCATCCTCGTCCATCGGATAGAGTGAGCCGAATATGTTTACCGTGATGTTTCTTTTCATGATTTGATCTGTTGTTTTGAGAGACGCAGCTGCGTCCCTTGGTTTATATTTCCGTCCTTTCTCTCTTTTCCCTGAATCATCCTATCAGTTACGTTTCCTTAGGCCCTAAGGTCCTAATTTCTCCACTTTCCACTCTTCCCTTGATATGGCTGATGGAATTTGAAAGGTCGTGCCAGACTTCATCGAGCTGGCTGAGAAACTCCTCTCCTTCACTCGTCAGGAGATAGTATTTACGAGGCGGACCTTGCGTGGACTCTCTCCATTCATAGCTCAAGAGCCCATCTTTCTTGAGCCTTGTCAGTAGCGGGTAGAGCGTCCCCTCCACAACTATCAGCTCGGCTTCCTTAAGGCGGGTGATAATGTCGCTTGTGTAGCATGCTTCTTTGCGCAGTAGAAGCATGACACAGTATTCAAGCATTCCCTTCCTCATCTGGGATTTAGCGTTTTCTATGTTCATTTCCTCTTATTATTTCAGAAGTTTTTTGTTTTACGATGCAAAGTTAATAAAAATTATAGTACCATGCAATACATAGTACTATAAAAATTAATAATTCTCTAAAAATTCCTATCTTTGATATTCTTCTCTAAGGTCTTTGACATGAACGCGACATAAAAAATCCCGAAGCCATTCTTGACTTCGGGATTATGAGTAATTCTTAAAAACGCTGCGTCATCTGAAGACTTAAGACTTACCGTATGAACAGCAGCTCGCGGTATTTGGGTAGCGGCCAGATCTCATTGTCCACCATAAGCTCGAGGGCATCGATGTTCTTTCTGATCTCCTCCATGGCAGGCACAATGTCATCGTGATAGGCTATCGCCTTGCTGCGCTCGTCGGGCATTCGATTGGCTTTATGACGCTTTTCGACCATGTCGTCTACCCCTTTCCTTATGGATGCGATATAGTCAGACATCTGTTCGATGGCCTCAAGGTCATGGCCGGCGATTTTCTCCATCTTGTCGCCTTTGAAGAGTTCCTTGATCTTGTAGACATTGTCGAGAAGAAGACTCTGGTAGCGTGTAGCGGCCGGTATGATGTGGTTGATTGCAAGATCACCGAGCACACGGCTCTCGATCTGAACCTTCTTGCTATACATCTCCCACTTCACCTCGTTGCGTGCCTCTACTTCTTTCTCGCTGAGCACTCCGGTCCTCTTGAACATCTCGAGCGACTCCGGACGTGTGTAGGCGTCATACATGAGAGGAGCGCTTGACTCTACGTCAAGACCTCTCTTTTCAGCCTCTTTTTTCCATTCTTCGCTGTATCCGTTCCCGTCGAAATGAATCGCTTTGGAATCTATGATAAGCTGCCTCATCTCCTTGAAGATCGCCTGGTTGAGCTGTTCTCCATTGTCTACCCGGGCATCTACCTTGTCGGCAAACTGATTGAGCTGGTCAGCCACAGCTGCGTTCAGCGCTATTAGAGCGGATGCGCAGTTGGCCGAACTTCCCACTGCTCGGTATTCGAATCTGTTGCCGGTAAATGCAAAGGGACTTGTGCGGTTTCGGTCAGTGTTGTCAATCATCAGTTCAGGAATCTGGGCGATGTCGAGATTCACTTTTCCTTTGCCGTTGAGATTTATCTGGGTGTCGTCTTCCGTGGCTTCTACAGAGTCGAGGATCTGACTCAACTGGCTTCCGAGAAACATTGATATGATTGCCGGAGGCGCCTCGTTGGCTCCCAGACGGTGTGCGTTCGTTGCCGTCATTATAGACGCCTTCATGAGTGCGTTATGTTTGTGTACGGCTGCCATTACATTGGCTACGAATGTGATGAACTGAAGGTTCTGCTCCGGTGTCTTGCCTGGAGCGAAAAGAAGCACTCCTGTGTCCGTGCCGAGACTCCAGTTGTTGTGCTTCCCCGAGCCGTTGATGCCCGCGAAAGGTTTCTCATGAAGAAGCACTCTGAAGTTATGCTTGCGTGCCACCTCCGTCATGAGGCTCATCAGGAGCTGGTTGTGGTCGTTGGCAAGGTTGGCTTCCTCGAAGATGGGGGCAAGCTCGAACTGGTTGGGTGCCACCTCGTTGTGTCGTGTCTTTGCCGGAATGCCAAGCTTATGGCACTCGGTTTCGAGATCAAGCATGAAGGCAGCTACTCGCATAGGTATAGATCCGAAGTAATGATCCTCGAGCTGCTGGTTTTTGGCTGATTCATGTCCCATCAGCGTTCGGCCGGTCATCACAAGGTCAGGACGAGCGGCATACAGAGCTTCGTCTACAAGGAAGTATTCCTGTTCCCATCCTAAGTAGGACTTGACGTGCTTGACATTCTTGTCGAAATATCGAGCCACTCTTGTAGCTGCCTTGTCTACTGAGTTGAGGGCCTTCAGAAGAGGCGTCTTGTAGTCAAGGCTTTCGCCTGTATAGGAAATAAATACTGTCGGGATGCACAGTGTGTCGCCCAGGATAAAGGCCGGAGATGAAATATCCCAAGCAGAGTATCCGCGGGCTTCGAATGTGTTGCGGATGCCTCCGTTTGGGAATGATGATGCGTCTGGTTCCTGTTGCACAAGTAGTTTTCCGGTGAATTCCGATACCACTCCACCTTCACCGTTATGGTCGATAAATGAGTCGTGCTTTTCAGCGGTGCCTCCCGTCAGGGGGTGAAACCAGTGGGTATAGTGGCGGGCTCCGTTGTCTATTGCCCAGCGCTTCATACCCTCGGCTACGCTGTCGGCGAGCGTTAGACTCAGCGGTTTCTTGTTGTCGATGGCGTCTACGAGTGCTTGGTAGGTTGATTGCGGAAGGTATTCAAACATTTTCTGGCGGTTGAAGACCTGCTTGGCGTAGTATTTTTCTACGCTTTCTTCTGGAAGCTTGACTTCTACCGGCTTACGGGATGAAGCTTCCTCTACGCTTTTAAACCTTAAATCAGACATCTTTTTATAGTATTTAGTTAATTCCGGAAAAGTCCGGATTTCATTACCTGTATTTGCTCAGCGCATCCTATCCTTGTTCACAAGGTTTTCTAAATGCAAAATTATATAAAAAAGTTGAAATCGCAAAAATATATTCAAAAAAAACGGCAACAATCTTTCGGATTGTTGCCGTTGCTTGTCCTAATGGTTTAATTTCAATACGTATATGCCTTCATTTCTTCAGGTTTGAAGTTTGAGATGAAGTCTGCATGCTTGGTGCATTCAGCCTGACCGTATTTGACATAGACCTCGAGCGACTTATCGAATGCCTCGTCACGGCCTGCTTCTTCAAGAAGAAGGCATCCCATTACGGTATGTCCGGCCATCTCTACGAGTCTGCGGGCCATAAAGTCGGTGTAAGCCTGATCCTTGACCTCAAGCACGCTTGCTACAGCGGCTTCAAGCTGTTCTGCCATCTCGTCGAGAAGCTTCTTTGCTCCTGCATGCTTCTCTGCAACTTCGGCGTTAAGCGCTTCTTTGATGAAGTTGAGGTATGTGCCTGTGGTGACGTGGCGGATCGCTGCTACCACCTGAAGCTGTGTCGTGCCCTCATAGATGCTTGTGATTCTGGCATCGCGGTAGAGTCTCTCGCACTTGTAGTCTTTCATGAAACCGCTGCCACCGTGGATCTGGATACAGTCATATGTATTCTGGTTGCAGAATTCCGACCCCATTCCTTTGGCAAGCGGAGTGAAAGCGTCGGCGAGCTTGCTGTAAGCCTTGGCCTCAAGCTTCTCTTCTTTTGTGAGAGGACGCTCTTTTGCGATATCGTCATATATCTTGTAGATGTCTACGAAGCGAGCGCAGGCATAAAGAAGAGCTCGGCTTGCATCAAGTTTTGCCTTCATTACACTCAGTATCTCTGCTACTGCGGGGAATTCGATGATGGCTTTGCCAAACTGCTTGCGGTCTTTTGCGTAGTCAAGGGCCTCGCGATACGCAGCTTCTGAAATTCCGACACTCTGTGCTGCTATGCCGAGGCGTGCGCCGTTCATCAGCGCCATGACATATTTGATGAGACCTAACTTGCGGCTTCCACAGAGCTCGGCGGGTGCGTCCTTATAGACGAGCTCGCATGTCGGGCTCCCCTTGATGCCCATCTTGTTTTCGATGCGGCGTACGTTTACTCCTCCGTTGCGCTTGTCGTAGATAAACATGGAGAGTCCACGTCCGTCTTTCGTACCCTCTTCCGAGCGGGCGAGTACAAGATGTATGTCTGAGTCGCCGTTGGTGATGAAACGCTTCACTCCGTTGAGAACCCAGCTGCCGTCTTCCTTCTGGCTTGCCTTGAGCATTACGCTCTGAAGGTCGGATCCTGCGTCAGGCTCTGTAAGGTCCATGCTCATGGTGTCTCCTTCGCAGACCCTCTTGATGTAGCGTTCCTTCTGGTCCTCATCCGCGAATTCGTAGATTGTTTCGGCGCAGTCCTGAAGTCCCCATAGGTTTTCAAATCCTGCGTCCGCGCGGCTGACGATGTCGGCGGCCATGATGTAGGGTGTGATTGGGAAGTTAAGGCCTCCGAGGCGCCTAGGCATCGACATGCCCATCAGGCCTGCCTTGCGGCATGCCTCAAGGTTCTTCTTGGTGCCTTCTGCGTAGATAACTCGGTTGTTTTCTACTCGAGGACCGGTGTGGTCTACTTCCTCTGCATTCTCTGCGATTACGTCGCCGCAGATCTCGCCAACTACCTCGAGCACCTTGTCGTAGGAATCCATGGCATCCTCGAAGTCGAGGGGTGCGTAGTCGTATTTGTCTGCGTCCGCGAAGTTTCTTTCCTTAAGTTCCACGATCTTCTTCATCAGTGGATGCTGAAGATGTGATTTTAGATTCGGATTGTCTGTATAAAAATTAGCCATGGCTTATTTCGAGTTCTTTTTATAATACTTGATTAACTTGGGCACTACGTCTTCCATCTTGCCGGTGATGACGATGTCGGCGATTGCGTTGATCGGAGCGTCCGGATCTGAGTTGATGGAGATGATGAGGCTGGAGTCCTGCATGCCTGCGATATGCTGGATCTGTCCCGAGATGCCGCACGCTATGTAGAGTTTGGGCCTTACGGTGACACCTGTCTGTCCGATCTGACGGTCATGGTCTACCCATCCTGCGTCTACTGCTGCACGGCTTGCTCCTACCTCTGCGCCGAGTACGTCTGCCAGCTGCTGTAGAAGATCGAAGTTTTCCTTTGATCCGACACCATAACCGCCGGCCACGATGATCGGGCTCCCCTTGAGGTTCACTTTCGATTTCTCTATGTGGCGGTCGATGATGTCTACTACGAAGTCCGTATTGTCCGTGTATTTGTTTACGTCAAGGTTTACTACCTTTCCTGTGTAGTTGGAGTCGCGTACTTCCTTTTTCATCACTCCCTCGCGTACTGTTGCCATCTGCGGTCGACATTCAGGATTGACGATTGTGGCTACGATGTTGCCGCCGAATGCAGGACGTATCTGATAGAGAAGGTCTTTGTATTCCTTGCCGGTCTTGGCGTCGGTGTAGTCTCCTATTTCAAGAGAGGTGCAGTCTGCTGTCAATCCGCTGTGAAGCGCGCTTGAAACTCGCGGTCCGAGGTCTCGCCCGATTGAGGTTGCCCCCATAAACGCGATGCGCGGTTCGATTTCCTTGAAAAGGTTGATCAGTATTGAGCTGTGGGGAAGTGAAGTATAAGGATAGAGACGCTTGTCCTGTACTTTGTAAAGAGTGTCTACGCCGTAAGGCATCACCTGCT
>JAIDTS010000360.1 GCA_029060585.1 Muribaculaceae bacterium | reverse complement strand
ATTATGCGGTTGAATCCGGCTTGGCTGATGCGGGCTTCCTTCGCGCCGCAGCCCCAGTGGCTTACATTGTGACGGCTACCAAGACCCGCGTTGGGCCCGATATGGTATACGTCCACTTCTGATGCATGGCGGGTCATTGCAGTCGCCATGCGCCAGAGGTCCGGGTCGGCGGTGCGCAAAAACTGATACCATAGCCAGAGGTTGCTCCCAAGCTCGGTATTATCCCATGCATATCCTCCTACGTCATAGCGCCATGTATGCCTCACCGGATCATATGCATGCATCACGTCGCCATAATTCCAGAAGCCATACCAGCGGTTTTCCTCGATGGCTTTCTTGTAGAAGTCGGCGTAGTCGTCAAGACGGTCCTCCACTTCCGAGCGGGCGGGAGTTGTGCGGTCGGGAAGTCCCCATATTCCGAAAGCCTTGTGGCGGTGGAGATAGTCGGGTGTGGGAAGCAGCACGCTCTCAAGCCCCAAAGCAGCGGCATTGGCAGCGAAAGCCGCCTTCCCTCTATATCCTCCGTCGGGACGAATAGAGATCGCGGAAGTGCGAGCAACGCCGTAGGGTGTGCTCATTCCCTCCTGCACGTCTTCATAACTCGCGTTGAGTCCATGCGGACGGTCGTCGTAATGTCGGAGGTCCATGGCTTCGGCATCAGGATTCCATAGCCAAGCGGTTATGGTAGCCGTCGGAGTCCGCGCCCCCTCCACTTCAAGTCCGGAAGGGCACGACTGCCAGAAATCCTTCATTGAAACGGTGAGTCCTCCCGTCACGTCTCCGGCATAGACGGTACCCTGTGCCCGATGGCCACCGAATGTGCCGATCCAAGGCGAGTCAGGAGTAGCTTTCTTACGTATCGTGTAGCCGTCCGGGCCGTTTTGCGAAAGGCGGAAGCCGTCCCATTCGGCCCAGTCATCTATGAGGGCTTTGCCGGCATCATCAAACTCAGTATAATCCGCTACTCTTTCGCCACGCATCTGCATCTCCTGAACGGATGGCGTATTCGCACCTGTATCAGGATTCTTAAGGATACGTCGCCCAACGAGAGGCTGCACCGGTTCACTCCATACTCCTCCGTCGACGGTGGCGAAAGCCACGTGTCTGTTGTAGGGGCGCTCGCGCATAGGAACATCGAATGCCACGCCGAGTGCCGATATGAAGTCTTTGTCCTGGTCACCATCGAAGATGAAAGAATGTGTCAGCTGAATGTCCGGGCTCGTGCCAAAGGCAGTAAGTCGGATTGTCCAAGGAAGCCATTCGCGGCCATCGGCCGACTGATGGACTCCATCGAGACGGATTACGGCACGCTCCGCACCGTTTCGCTCTATCTCAGAATGCAGCAGCCGGCTTTTCATTGCCGTGACATTGACACTGCCGCTTCCGGGAGCATCCTTCACCTCGCCTACAAGACGTGCGCCACTGGATGTCTTCACTCCTTCGGTGACTATGGAATCTATGATATTCACAATATTCTGATCCGGACCCGTCTCCTTAGGGATATATACTGTGGAATTTCCCGCCCTCAATACGATGCGGTCGCCTTGGTCGGAGGCGAGCTGTGACTTTGTAGTTTTCTTCCGATCTTTCGGTTTTCCATCGTTTCCAATTCTGACCGTCAAGTCCTCCGCTCCGGCGGGAATAGTTCCTGATACGGCCGCCCACTTCACCGAACCATCGGGCCAGAAGGCAAGCGGCCAGCTTTCGGTAGGAAACTCCTGAAGCCCCGAAGCCAGGCTTAGCGGAGTTGTTCTGCCTACCGCGCCTTTGTCGAAAGGAACTCCGAACGTCACGGGGACATCGGATTTCGGAGCGTCTCCCACCCATGAGAGGGGAACATCGGTTTCCTGAAGAGGCTCACATGTGTAGGAGAAATTGGTCAGTCGCGTACGGCTCAGCGTAGTCCGGAATGCGAACCAACCCTCCGTAAGCGGGGCCGGATCACGGAAATCCACGATGCGTTCGCCGTCGATGAAGTATTGTGTGCGGAGACCGTCGTGCGTGATCTTGATGTGATACCACTTACCCGGTTTCAGCAGATGGTCGGCGTCAGTATATTCCTTGATGATCGCGGGGCGATATGCGGCATCCTCCACTCCGCGCTCGTCGCCGGTGTAGCGGCGGAAACGTGTCGTCGAGTTGTGGTTGCCTCCATATCCGAGATAGTACAGCTGAAGGGCGTATGAGTTGACGAATTTTCCGCCACGTTTCTCAAGGTTCTTCCATGGATCCGGAGCATTGGGATCCGAAGCCATCCAGAAGCAGTTGAGGTCGCTGAGTCGGTCGTCAGGACCGTCGGAGCAGACCTGGGCGTCATATTCGATGACAGTGCGTCCGCTCATCTTGTCCTTGCGCCACACACTGAGACCCTTTGGGGCGACGAACTCAGCAGTGTCGCCACTGAAAGTCACCTTGCATGGACCTTCCGACTCCACAATCCAGTATTTCCTGAAGTCCTTGGCGTTCAGGCCGGAGACGGATTTACCAGCGGCCATCGCGGCCATTCCCATAGCGAACATGGCTAAGAGGGGAAGAAAACGTATGTAGATTCGATTCATGATAGAAATATAGGTTACAGGATTTTCAGGGCTATGGCCGCGCAGGCTTCTGCGTCGGCGAGGGCGTGGTGGTGGTTGGCGAGGTCGTAGCCGCATGCTGCCGCTACGACGTGGAGCTGATGGCATGGAAGCCTCAGGCTGCGACGGGAGGCTGCAAGGGTGCAGTGGAACTCGTAGTCGGGATAGTCCATCTGATAGGTCCTGAAGACTGCCTTGAGGCAGCTCTCGTCGAAGGGACGGTTGTGGGCTACGAGAGGAAGTCCATCCAGTCGGTCGGCCACCTGAGCCCATACGTCAGGAAACACGGGCGCTGAGTCCGTGTCCTCTCGGGTCAATCCGTGGATACGGGTGGTGAAATAGTTGTAATAGTTTGGAGTAGGACGGATGAGGCTGTAGAAACGGTCAACTATCTCGCCGTCGCGCACTATCACGATGCCGACGCTGCAGACCGACGACCGGTTGCCGTTGGCCGTCTCAAAGTCTATTGCTGCAAAATCCTTCATAATCTTAACATTCAACTTTCGTAAACTCAAGATGAGGGATATAGAGTTAAAGGGTTATAGGGTTATTTATAGAGGGACAATATTCATCCTTGGCGTAGACTTCCGCCATGTCGGAAATCCAGCCCTTAATTGTCTCGCGGAGGGAATCAGGGCTGATCACCTCGATCATCGAACCTGCCTGAAGAAGCTTCATCACGAAATCATATGTCGGGGCAAGCGTCAGCTCGAAGTCGGCATATTCGCCGTGGTCTTCGATAATATGCTGGCTATGGTGAAGCGGCATAGACCTTAGATCGTTCTTGTGATGTTCGTTGGCTCGGATAAGTATACGCTCCGGCTTAACGTCATTGCCGATGACGATTCCATACCTGGCGGCGAAGTATTTTTCAGGAGAGAATCCTTTCGGAAGTTTGAAGGAATCGGAAGTTTCCTCAAGAGTATCGATTCGGTCGAGTGAGTAGATCCTTACCTCGCCGGAGCTGTCTCGTCCGAGAAGATACCATCGGTTTTCGAAGAGTCTGACGCAATAGGGTTCTATGGAAAAGACGTAGCTGTAGGCGGTATTGAATGGTCTGTATCCGATTCGCAGGACATGGTTGTCTTTCATAGCCTTTAGGACGGGCGCAAGGAAATCCAGTCCCGCAGGAATACCATCCACTACGATACGGTCGCCGAGCGAAAGGTATTCGCCGATGGCGTTGCTGACGGAGACAGAGGCAAGCATCCATTTCCTCAGCCTGTCATCGTCGATGGCTTCGGGATTCTCTATGTAATAGAGATATCCTCCTGTCTTCTGGCAGTTGATGACTATTCCCAACTGCGAGAAGATAGCGTCGCGCCAGCGGTTGAACGTTGAGCGGTGGAGAGGCTTTCCCTCGCTGAGGTCTTTATTACCCTCCCATTTTTCGGAAAGTTCCTTATGGGAAATCCTGCCGGCTTGGCGTATGGTATCGATGAGCCAGGTATATTTTTGCAGCTGCGTCATGAGGTTGAGGTTTTACTACCGCAAAGATAATAAAAATTTGCGAATCAACAAAAAAATTCCGGTGTAGGTAGTCAGATAGCCTATCATTCAGGGTGACATTACTCAGAAATACAACCGTTTTTTGCAATAAGATTGTGTAATTTTAATAAAAAGTATTATATTTGCAAGTCTAAACACGGATTTATGAGACTTATAGAGCTAAATATTCAGCGTATTTTTGAACTATGTAGATTATACAAGGTTAAGTCACTTTCGGTCTTTGGATCCATCTTGACAGATAGATTCAACGAACAAAGTGACGTAGATATGCTTGTAGACTTCGAGCCCGTTGATCATGATAAGTTTGACTATGTGAGCAATTACTTTAGTTTTCGTGATGCATTGGAGCGCCTGTTTAATCGCAAGGTGGATTTGATAGAGGAAAAAGAATTGCGAAACAAGTATATTATTGCGAATGTTAATCGTACAAAGCAAGTGATCTATAGCTAAACCGAATAATTCATGCTTATGATAATGTGCAACCGGAATTCTTATGGGGATTGGTGATTCGTCATATTCCTGAACTTAAAAAAGATATAGAGCGTATACTTGCTGAGAATGAGGAGCAAATTTTTCGAGAGAAAATGTAAGCGAGATCCTCGACCATACGAAAGAAGAAATAAAATCGATGAAAACAATGTATTAGAATGAGAATCTACATAAAATCCATGAGTATTTTTGGTGAATTCTGATAATTGTATTAAATTTGCGCCCAAAATCTGAAACAAATGTTAAATTGGAATTACAACAGACTCATCAAAAGCTGTATTCGAGGCCTCATAGGCTTTGAATGCATGGTGTATGTGTTCGCTCCGACAACAGACATCAATCCGCGCCGCGGCAAATTCCGACACTCTTGTTTCAGTCTAAATGCAGAAACGGATTAATATATCGAAGGGAATAGAGAATTTTCAAGATATAAACGACTGTCGGAAAGAGCCTGCCAAACTTTCCGACAGTCGTTTTTTTCGTGTCCATACTGGTTTTTAACCTTCTCCACCACGATTAGCTTTGGACACACTCAAACTTCAACCGCGCTACTGCGCAAAAAATCAATAAACAATGTTATGAAATTCAATGATCAAAAGAAATACTATAGGGAAAAAGCCTTAACCCAATCAGACATTCGCTCTCTACCCGAATGCCGTGGACTTGAAGTCATTTCTGTTCGTGATAAATGTGGAGAAGTGATTGGCAGGATTCATAAGTTGATGAGCCGACTTTCAATCATGGGTGATGACGACAGGCGATCTCTTTGGTTTGAAGTCAGGGGGAAGAAGTGGGAATGGTATAGAATCACGACTGCAGTTTACAACGATTGCCATTATCTTTATGTGACGGGTGACACCTACGACCATCATGCGTTTTGTGACAAAGAGAATCCTAACTCTAATCAATGGTATAATGAGGACTACCTGCTGCCTAAGTTTTTAAAACTTGAATCCTACATCAAGACCTTGGTGGAAAAGATTGTGTCCGATCCCGGCCAGTACAATACTTATGTAGAGAAATACCTCAGCCCTTATAGAAGGAAAGGGTTGATAAGACGCTCTATTCTGAATACCATACTTCCAAACCATCGTATGCAAGGAATAGAGGTCCGTAAAGTCATAAGTATTTACGAGGAACAGGCACCCCCTACGCAATTCGCAGAAATGACTTTGCTCCAATATATGAGGTATTGGAGGATTGCCTATGAAGCTGTCAATGGACCTAAACCTAGCAGCGATATCGAAGTATTCAGACATTCCAGCAAAGGTTATGAGGCTATTGACTATGGCCTGGATTCTGAAGTGGATTTCAAGGAATGGATGAAAGCTGTGTCCGGTTTCCATGGTTTCGATATAGTCTACGCAAGAGTACACATGTATCCACGCCAAGTAGATGGCAAATGGATTTTTCACCTGTCGACAAGCAGTTATTGGAATCTGGATCAATGTCTCAAAGCCGTATTAGGTTTGAAGGATGCCGGAATTAATGTTGAGTTAGGGGAAGTAGATCACATTCTTGGCATACTGAAAGAAACTGATTTCGTGGAGATCACTCCTTATGCCTACAGATACATGCAGGGTAAGGATGTAGGGAGCCAACTCCGTCTGCCTTATTCTGATGAGATAGGTAAAGATGCTCTGAAAAGAATAATCGCCAATACGGAATGGGAAAAGATTGAGACAGTAAGTGTAAATGCAAATTCCTGACAAATCCACTCTTGGATTGGTCGAGCTTCTGAGGGAAAGTGTTAAAAACACAAAAAACAAACCTTAAAATTATCATCAATGATAATTTATTGTTATCTTTGTAGCCATAAACAATGAGTTATGGAAATCAATTTTGAAAATGAAGAAATCCGGGAGTTTATCCTCAGCGGAAAAGCAGATAGCAGACCCTACTCCAAATGGAGAAGCAATCGACAGCTTCGCCAAGATCTGGATAAGGCGTTGAGGATTCTCTCAGTAGTCGAAAATTGCTCGGAACTGCAATTTTACAAGGCTCTACACTACGAACAGCTAAAATACGAGAGAAGTGGACAGAGCAGTATAAGACTGGGGTTCAAAACAAAATTCCGATTGATTTTCACCGAACTCAATGATGGAATAATCATTAACATAATAGAAATATCCGAACACTATGGAGACAAATAAAACTACCTCATACATACCTTCCGCTCCGGTTCATCCATTTGATATTGTTGAAGATGAAATATCGGCGAGAGGATTGACCAAGAAAGAATTTGCAGAATCCATCGGCATGAAACCCTCTAATTTCAGCCGAATGATGAAGAAAAAGGGTGAACTCACTTCGGATATGGCTTTGAAACTCGAAGCCGCACTTGACATCCCGTATCGTCATTGGATGATGTATCAGGAACAGTACCTTAAGGATTGTTCCCGACTCAATTTGTCATCATTTAATATAAACACGGAAATAGAATCCTCACACCCTGACAAAGGAACGGCTTATGAGGATATATATCAAAGGATATCTTTAGCCATCCGCCCTGTCAAAGAACGTATGGAAAGCATAAATGCGCTGATTTCAAATAAGGGCTGTAATGCTTCCGGCAACATCTCAAAGGAACAGATAGATTCCATTGAAAATGATATCCATCGGCTTGGAAGAGTACTCTGCGAATTAAGATTGTCATAATTAAGCTTTCATGTAAGCGAGATCCTCGAAAAAACGAAAGCCAAGTCAATTTTTTGTATGAACATTATTTGAAAAAACAGACTAATAAATCCTGTAACGTAAATTATCACCCTTTAGGGGAAAGTTTTCGCAGATTCTTTCCCCTTAAGGGTGACGATATAAGTAAAACTTTAGATTATAAAATATCGTCTTTCAAGATAGTCTATCCAATGATCGATATGGGGTACATTGCGTAGATACTTACGCATTTTTGGGAATAGCTCTTCGTATGTCATATGTCTGAACGTGGCTTTCCCTGCGTCGTTGAGCATATTTTCATAATCAGACCATAATTCACTGGAGAAATGACCATTGTCTTTCGGATAGACGGTCAGACTTATGAATTCGTCAAGATGCACTCCTTCCTTATTAGGTAAAATCATAGAAGCTCCGAGAATATGATTGCGCCAGATCTGACGGTAATGATTCATCACGACATGTTTTGTTCTACGCTCTACTTGAGATAGCGGAACGCTCGAGATAGCCTCTGTCTTAAACCACCCAGACTCCCTGGATGGAATCAGATAGTTTTCAGACAGGCAGATATCACCCGAGGAAATGTCGTGAGTTTCCTTATATTCCTTTGTATACTCTCCATATCTGTCCTTTACTTTCAGAGGATATTCCTTTTCAGTAAATTTAACCTCTATTCCTATTCCACCCTTCTTATTATCTTTGGTTCTATATTCGATATATACATCAAAAGACGTACCATCCTTTAAAGTTTTAGGATTATATTCAATCATGACATCATCAACTGAGTGTATTCGATCGGTATTCAGCAAATTATTAAATAAGTCAGATGCTCCTTTCTTATCCTTTAACATAGGATAGAAAACATTATAGGGAATATGCTCGCTTCGAAGGAGATTTGTCACCAACGGGCCAATTTTGGCATCAGGATTTTTCTTAAGCCACACATATATCCGTTTGGTGATTTCTTCTCTAAACCGGCTATAGAATATGCGGAAACCATATTCGTCTTTTGCATCCTTCCATAATAGTGAGCTTCTTACCCTGATTGGTTCTTTTCTTCTGGGATTCCTTATGATCGGATAATTGGCTTCATCTTCAGGACAGGTCTCATCCTTAGCCGGCACTCCAATCTCATCATCTTCCCTAAATGCTATCTGATGTTGCCGCGCTTTTTCCTTGAACTCGGCATTTGACATCACTTTCTTATCATTCATCGCTTTCTATTTTGTATAAAATAAGTATATCCCGTACTATACGAATGCGGCAGCATGTCTGATTTTCGAGAGTCTTTCCAGGAAAGAAGGATTAGACCTTGCGATCTGCTTGTTGTACTCTGTCTGAAGTCTAAGCCACAGGTCTGCCTCAATACCTAACGCGGCTTCCAAAAGAAGCGCATATTCGGTAGTCACGGCCCGCTTGCCGTTAAGGATCTCGTTCAAGACAGATGCCGGGATTCCGATTTCCGCAGCGAGGGCTTTTTGAGTAATACCTCTGTACTCAATTTCATCTTTTATCATTTCTCCAGGATGAATTGGATTGCTTGGATAAAGATTATTGGCTATCATATCCGGGGATATACCCTTAATTTTTACTTCCATATTATTAACCGTAATGGTTTGATAATTCTACAACATTGCATATGGTCAAGATAGGCTTGTCTTCATTTTCCATTTATTTTAACTTTGCTAATTTAGGAATTATTTTTCAAATTCGCAAATTTGATAATTTATTTTTTCAATAATCACCCTTTAGGAAATGAACAGACATCAATCCGCGCCGCGGCCAATTCCGACACTCTTGTTTCAGTCTAAATGCAAAAACGGATTAATATATCGAAGCATTGATTGGAAGTCGGGATTTCATCTGTTCTGTTGTGTATTTGGAAAGTTTTTGTTAATTTTGTGGATGTGAACACAGCTGAGTATTCAGCAAATCTTAAATCATACCATATCAATATCTATCATGAAAAGACTTTTTATCGCATCGCTTCTTGCTATGGCAGTAGCATGTCTGAACGGTGCCTATGCGCAGTTCCATCAGATGCCGGATGAGTCCGCACTTCCAGGAAAACGTGGCATCCTCAACGTGCGCAGCGCACAGTATCCACGCCTGCTCCCGGACAACCGTATGGAGTTTAAGGTCAAGGCTCCGAACGCTCAGAAGGTGCAGATTGACCTCGGAAAGAAATACGACCTTACGAAAAACGCTGACGGCGAATGGCATGGGATCACAGAACCGCTGACTCCCGGTTTCCATTATTACTTCCTTGTGATTGACGATATTCCGGTGGCCGATCCGGCGAGCGAGTCCTTCTATGGATGCAGCATGCACTCGAGCGGTGTGGAAATCCCTTATCCGGAAGGAGACAGCCGCTTCTATATCGCCGATGTCCCGCACGGCGACGTGAGGATGAAGCGTTATTATTCCACCACAGCCGGCGACTGGCGCCGGGCATACGTGTACTGTCCGCCGGGCTATGACTCCTCGAATGAATCCTATCCGGTGCTCTATCTCCAGCATGGAGGAGGCGAGGACGAAAGAGGATGGTCTACCCAAGGACGTACCGACATAATCATGGACAATCTCATCGCCCAAGGCAAGGCAACTCCGATGATCATTGTAATGGCCGACGGTAATTCAGCTGACTTTGAAAAGGAACTTCTCAATGATATCATTCCAATGACGGAAAAGAATTTCCGTGTAAAGCCGGGACGTGAGAACCGTGCACTCGCGGGGCTTTCGATGGGAGGCATACAGACGCTTAATACAGGCATTCCGAATCTTGACAAGTTTGCCTACTTGGGAGTATTCAGTTCGGGATGGTTTGCCAATCCCAATCCATTCGGCGTCATGATGGACTCTGAGAAATACTACGACATGCTGAAAGCGGACAAGGATAAATATAATGACCAGCTGAAAGTGTTCTGGCTCTCGATGGGAGGTAAGGAAGACATAGCGTATGAGAACTGCCGAGTGATGCGCGACAGATTCGACAAAATCGGTATAAAGTATGATTACTTTGAGACTCCGGGTGGACACACATGGCCTGTATGGCGTGAGAGCCTCTATCAGTTCGCACCGCTGATCTTCAAGTAAATATTCAAGTTTATGTCGTTTCGAGGGGGGACTTGAGATTCTGACCTTTTATACATATCTCTACATTTTACGCAATGGAGTGCGTATTTTTACGCAGCACACTGAGTATTTTAGCAGAGTGTAAATTTAATGAAAAAATCCGATACCACATGATATTTTCATAAAATTGTTACCCTTTAGGGGAAATTTTTTGTAATTTCTTTCCCCTAAAGGGTGACATTGCTATAAATCTTGGTAGTATTAGACTGAATTAAAAATTTAAAGAACCCGATTGACTGATTGAGGATAAAAGAATGAGTTTTTCACATATCATCAAGGCTGAGAGCCACAAAGGAAAATCGCCAACCCTTACGTTTGTTATTAATGACTTCAGCTTTTCCTTCTAATCCATGGATATTGATTCTGCCGGAGTTGCGTTTTACCTCTCCTATTACGATCTCTCGGTCGACTTCGTTGACAGCTACAAGATCTATCTCGTTGCGTCCACCCTTTTCCCAATAATTCGTAACGATGTTGTATAGGCCGGTTTCGCGGTAAAGTTGCCGGAAATATCTCTCCAGTATCCAACCGGAGAATGTCTCATAGTCAGCAAACACCTTGTCTCTTACATAATTGAGATTACCAATTTCCACTGCACTCCGATATTTGCAAATGAACCGAAACCAAAAATTAAGGAAATTGTCCTTAATGCCATATTTCACGTTCTGACTTCTTTCTGAAGAAAGGTAGGGCCGATAGCGGTAAATAAGGTCGTAGGTTTTCTCCAGTTTTTCGAGATATCCTCCAGCTTCGATTCCAGTATACGACTTAATCTCACCCCTCTCGTTGAATCCTCCGGCAACCGCTGACATTATGGAGAAATAGCTGCCGTAATCCTTCCCAAACTCATCCGAAAGCAGTTCTTTGCCCTCCTCTATGAAATAAGAACCGAATGATAGTACAGATTTTAATATCGCATCCTTATCGAATGCCCTATTCATCACGAGCTGCTCAATATACTTTGCAACACCACCCGTCACCATGTACATTGCCAACAAATCGTCGGGCGTATAATCCGGATTATAATCCTTCAGTATCTCCTTCACCGTCCTCAATGGAAATTCTCTAAGTCGGATGCGGGATGTAGCACGACCATAGAGCGGTTCCTTACGATCGTCAAAGATTTTCGTCATCATAGAGTAGTGTGATCCACACACTATAAGATTGATCCTCGCCTCTTCTTTATTGGAATTCCAGGCATTCTGCATCTCACTGAAGAAAGAATCATTAACGTATTTGAAGTTCTGGAACTCATCAAATACTAATGTAAAATGACGACGCTTGGCGATCTGCATTACCGAGTTGAACAGCCTTGCCATAGAGACGAAATCGCCTAAATCTTCTCCCAACCGATCCTTAATGGTCTCCACAAGTTCCTGACACAGCAAAGCCTCACTTTTCCGAGCCACGAAAAAGTATATCATATTTTCAGCTCCAAATGCATGCTTTATTAGTGTAGTCTTACCGATACGGCGGCGTCCAGTGATCACCGTCATCTGGGCATATTCATGCGAAGTAACTTCTATTCGCCTCAAAGTTTCTGTCTCTATTTCCCTATCGTAGAATTTCATACAAATGCAACAGCGGTTGCAGTAACCGCTGTTGCAAAGTTAATCATTAATTCTGACATACACAACTTTTATCTACATATCCCATCAAATTTTGTAAAAATATCCCATACAACGCAACATTTTACATAAAAATAACACCCTTTAAGGGAAAGTTTTTTGCAAATTCTTTCCTCTAAAGGGTGATATTACATTATGGATATTTAAAAACAACCGGATGCATCTAAGACACACCCGGCTGAAAATATTAAGTTAGTGATAGAGATTTATTCTGGTCAACGGATTATGATCTTTGCAACTTCTTTGCTGACCGCTTCTGCGGATACAGTCACAACGTACACTCCCTTTGAGAATCTAGAAGTGTTAATATTGAGGTGAGACTCACCTTCAGGCATTCTTGTCTCAAGAACAGTCTGGCCCGAAGAGGAAACTACATTCACGATACAATCTTTTCCTACCAGTTCCAAGTCAATGGAAACGCTCACATTCTCTCCTTTTCTCGGAGCCCTCGGACTAACCCTTGCAGAAGGAGCGACAGATACCAAAGCTACACTTCCGGCATTACCTCCACTATTCAATCTGGTGTATGTGTACTCCTCACCGTCATCATCTACCGCTTCAAATGTGTCGCCTATAGGACTAACAATGCGGACTCCTTCCACATAGTCATTTTTCTTCAATTCATCGAGTATTTCATCTTTAATCTCTCGCCTGTCGCTGCTATCGAGAAGATCTTTATTGAATTTAAAAGTAACAGAGCCTTTATCCACCTCATTGACTATGCTTTCCTTCGTGGCATACCACTCCCCTCTGTATTTGATAGTGGCCATGGTTTCATTCACAGGATGTCCAACCTCAAGCGTCAAGGTTGTCTCAAATCTATGGTCCGACAACGAGTACTTTTCGATAGCTGTCATCGTCATCTCTATGCAATCCTCAACCTCTGTAGTAGAGTACGTCCAAGTTCCCTCAAGTTTCTTCTCCGTCTCAGGATCACTCATACCGCATCCGGGGATACAGATCAGCACGGCCACTAATATCATTACGACTCCTTAATATTTTCTTTTCATAACTTTCTGTTACTAATTAGAATTCTATAAATAGTTGCAAGAACACTATCTATGTAAAAAACTGACATAGTAGACTCAAACACGTCTGTTCCGGATTCACCATTTCTCATATTTTCCACCTGATGTAATACCATTACGACTTATTTGAGTAAAATTAACAGCGATTACAACTAACCGCTGTCAATTTTTAGAATATCCAAAAGTAGGAATTACTGTTGTTGATAGTAGTCACCATCTAATGTCAATATACAAGAAGTAATTTCTTATATTAATCCAACAGTAGCATAGCTTTAGATGATTAATGTCTTTTGAAGACATCTAACATCGATGCTATATTTTCTCCGAATAGAAAACTTATTAGCTTTCTAAATCTTGCGAATTTTGAAGCCATATTGATTTAATTTTTAAGTTTGAGTTCAGCTACATTTTGTTCAATTCTTTATTGTATATATGATTCATATTGCTGTATTATACATCCAGATAATCAGAGCTATGAGAAGATCGAGTATCACTATCCCCCAACAACCATATAATACATATTTCCAAATCTTATATATATATTTATCAACGAAATAGCAGACAACTATATATATGACGCTTACTAAAGCCAGTACCAATAAATTAGAAGGCAGTAAATGCCTATAGAGTCTGAGCAACCAATAGAGTGCATATAAATACACACACCATCCAACAATTCTTGAGGCAAGTCCGATTTCCTCTTTGGAAGTTAAATTGGAATACTCATATTCATCTTTAGATTTATCATGTATTACATGGAGTTCTCCATCAATTTCAATCTCTTGCTTATGTTCTTTTATAAGAGTAGGTCCTCCTACATATCCCACTGCAATCAATCCTATTATGGCAATAATCCAGATTGCAATGATTGTATACATCATTATATCTGTGTGGAGATATGATGGAAGTTCGTGTTTAGTATGTTCTAAATACATAGGTGTACAGCTTGAAAAGAGCAGAATAATCAAACTGTTTATTATGAAGAATTTAATACATTTCATTATATTTTTCCTCATATCCAATTAGTTAATTTTCAAAATTCCCATTTATATTTTCAACGATCTCGTCAATGTAGTAATCCCATGAAATGCGACGCTGAGCCGGATGCATGGAATTCACAAGTAGTCGTCCTTTTCTGTCTTTGTAGAAGTGGGCTATCTCTTCGGTGGATGTTTTGGCTATAGGTTCCCTTCCGAGTAAAGCAAGGTCTTTCTTCATCACATCAAAAGTTCCTCCGAAGATTATTATATCCGGATTATAAGCCTCAATTTGTTCCAAGATTATGTCGCGCCATATTGCATATTCTGAACGCATGTTTCCTGAAACTTTGTCACCGGGCATCTTATTGATATTTATGTAGGCTGATTGTTTTAACAAATCAACCATTTTAATATCCGCTTTGGGCATATCTCGGTACTCAACTCGTTCCTGACCCATATGAATTCCGTAAAGGATGTAAATCATGGGTAACCATGTAGGAGTATTGAAGCCCTTAGGGCCCCAGCAATCCCAGATTTCGAAACCTCCTCCGCAAATCTTCCCAGTACTGTTCTTATCGCCCCACGCCTCTTTCAAGACCCACATTACCTTAGGCCTGGACGCTATATATCCAGGTATATCAGCAATTCCGTCATAGATAGGTTGTGTTTCTGTGTCGGCCAGTCTTCTCTCTTCAGCTCGACATCTTATCTCTTCGTGGATTATCTTTTGAAAATCCCTAAGATGTCGTTCTTCTGATGTTATGTCCATCTCATTTAGCAGTGACCGTCCGGCTCTCTCGGCGGTGTTGAGGTTAGTAAATAAAAAGGCGTGAGAGCCGTACTTTCTGCCCGTCCCACGCATAGAATTCCTATTCCATATCGGAAGTTTTTCAGGTTTCTATACGTCAGGAATGAGCGTTTGGTAAACGCCTTTTCGATATGTCTTAGACTGCATCGGCAGCCGTGTCCATAACGATGCAAAATTACGTAACTTTTTAAAATCATCTTGTATGGGCTTTAGTTCATTCCGATTCATTTTAACATTTATTAATATATATAGATTCCGTTTCGGCTCGTTTTTATGTAATTTTGTCAGCGAAAAAATCAACAACTGTCATGAAAACAGACCTTGATAAATTGAATCAGTTAAGGGAGGTTGTCGAAGATACTTTCGGCAGGAAACCGGGTTCTCCCACCGACTTCGACAACCTCTCCTATCAAATATTTTCCACGACCGGCAATAAAATCGGAGTCTCTACACTAAAAAGATTTTGGGGATATGTCAAGTCTCCATATAATGCAACCCATACTACCCTGTCAGTTCTTGCACGCTACATCGGCTTCCGCGACTGGGATTCATTCTGCTCACAATATAAGGGGGATGAGGATTCCTGTTTTTCATCACCCAGACTGATAATCGCTTCCGAACTAAGCATAAGTTGCAGCGTCTATGTAGAATGGGAATCTGAGAAATGGCTTCGGCTGATCAAAATAGACCAACCGAATATATTTGAGGTTAAAGAATCAAACAACATCAAACTGTCGGCAGGCGATATCGTGTCGATAGACACCATGATCATAGGCGAAAAATTCATAGCCAGGGACTGCAGGCGCAATGGTGTGGACTTAGGTACTTACATCGGAGCCAGAAAGACCGGAATCCAATGTCAGACCTGCAAACCTTAGCCTCCTCTCTTCTAATATCCACTCAAGGCAAAGCAATCACATTGAGACGAGCGAGCATCTGCTCAATGCGCGAGCGTATGGCGTCGCGGTCAGGCACTGATACGAAATACATCTTTTGGATATCTTCGGATGCAGGAGTAAACCACCAGTAATCACCCTCCCTCTTCTCACCTGGAAGAAGATTCAGTTTCTCACGAAGCAACGAGTGCAACGATTCATCCTGCGACTCGCAGACGATATAGAACCAGACCTCGATTTTTCCATGCTCCGCATCACGGTTGAGAAAGACTCCGACCCATGACAGAAGTCGCTTATACTCCTCGTCAAGCCAGAAGCAGAGGTGATAGAAATGGTATTCCGCCCATTGGGCATGGTCAGCCCCCTTTATGCCGCCGCTACGTGCCTCTTCGATAAGCATGTTGCCACAGTCAAAGGCCGACTTACCAAGTTTATAGTTCATAGATTCGAGCATATGCCTCTCATCCTCTGTGATCTCCTCGCCGTTCATCACTTGATTCATGACATCTTTCAGACCTGAAGCTTCACTTATTATAGCCTTGTCTTGTGGCTCGCCATAATTCGAAACCTGCTCCTTTCCAAATATCAGGAAAATACTCACGGCAATGACGGTTATGCCCAACACAACGCCTATTCTTCTGTAAAGGATCCTTCTTTGTCTATTGTGTATTAAGGATTGATTAAGGAGTTCCTGGATATCGTGGACACTGGCCGGACGTTTATCGGGGTCTGACGAAAGGCATCTCTTCCACACTCCCTTAAACAGACCTTTGCCATCCATCAGTTCAAGCAGCTTTCCTATTGAATATATATCGATGGATGCAGTAGCTTTAGAAGTGGAGTTGAAGTTCTCCGGAGCAGTGTAACCTTTTGTGCCCCCCGGAAAGTCAAGTATCTCAAAACCATTCCCGCGACTTATCCCGAAATCAATGATCTTGACAAATCCAGAACGGGTGATCATTATATTCGACGGTTTCAGGTCGCAATGTATAGTCTGCCGTGAATGCATATAGTCGACTGCGGAGCACACCTGACGGATGATGTCTGCAATCTTACTTCTATCAATCGCCGCGTGCGAGGCCAGATACTCAGCAAGGGTAAGGCCATCGATATATTCAAAAATGATGGCTGTTCCGATATCCGGGACATCCCCCATCGACAGGACGCCCGCTATATTCTGATGATTCATGCCGGAGGCCACTTCAAACTCCTTGTGCAGAAGACTCCGGTGAAACTCACTTGACCGACATTCCGGCTTCAATCCCTTGATCGCGACGCGCCTTCCGCGATATAATCCGGAATAGACTACACTCCATCCACGAGCAGATTCATGGATAAGACGCAGATCTGACCATGTCTCCTCACCTATGACATGATCTTCATCAAAAGTGAACAACGAGTCCGTTTGGGATTGATTAGACATGGTGATTTATAAAACACTGATAAAAAGATGAGAAAAAGATTTCCTAATCACTTGATATCCTAATTCTTATATCTATTTTTGCATTTTGCGCAGTGGAGTGCGTATTTTTACGCAGCGCAAAGATAATGAAAAATTAGCGATTCAACAAAAAAATCCTGCTCAGCAGGATTTCCTCAGCGAGCGGACTCGCGCTGAAGATCGGCATGAGTCAAGCGATGGTGGCTCTGACAGTAGTAGCCATCGGTAATGCCCTCCCCGACCTTGTCACGTCTGTGACGGCAACCGTAAAGGGAGCGAGCGGATTGGCATTAGGCAATATCGTAGGCTCCTGCGTCATCAACGCGCTGCTGACCATCGGCCTTAGCTCCCTTGTAATTCCGCTTAGGGCTGACTCAATCGGATTCGTTGACTTCATAACGCTTGTCGGAGCGGCCGCATTGCTCTGGATAGTACCGAACGTAGTGAAGAGCAAGAGCATAGGACGCGTCTTCGGCATCATACTCGCACTCCTCTACGTCGCCTATATGGTCTTCACCGTCGTCAGGGGATAGCTTCGTCAATGATTAATCATCAATGATTAATTATTGATGCTGAGTTTTAAGGTGTCAGAGGGCGTTGAGGCGGCGGAGCCAGCCGGAGCGGAAGCGGAGGTTGGCGGGACGCGAGGCGCAGATGCGGTCGATGTAGGCGATGCGCTCGCGCTTCAGCTGACCAAAAAGCACTGACGGATTGCGGGAATTGACGGCCTTAAGGGTCTTCGGCCCGACAATGCCATCTGCCTGCACTCCGAGTAGGTTCTGGGGAATTGTGATTCCGTAGCTGCCGCTTGTCCATACCCAATCCACCAGCATATGCGCTACCCTTTGGTCTGCGATGCTATCCGCTTGCCAGCGGTCCCAGAACATGGCCTTCAGTATATCGAGCCATTCTTCATAATTGATCCGAGATATATCTGAGGATGAAATGCAACTCTTGCCTTTCCTACGGCAGTATTCCCGGTATGTTCCTATCGTCACTCCGACAAGGGTCGCTCCACCCCGGTCGGCAGGATCATTGACAATTCCCCTTGCTTTTGCTCGCAGAAACAACTGCTCATTAGTCGCTTCCGGATCTTTCACACCAGTCTCCCATAAGATTAGAAACGGGATAATTCTTTCTAACTGCGCCACGGTTTTACAATGATGAATGATTAATTATCAATGATTAATTTTTTCTATTGATTTTTGCAATCAGCATTATCAACATCAGAATGACTGCGCAGCGGGCGATTAACTTGATGCAGAACTTTCCCGATGAGTCGGACGGTCTTGATTCCGACATCGTTGTCGCGATATGGGTTTCGGTAATAGAGTCTTTTGATTGATACTGCAAGTCGAGTTTTTGACTCTCAGCTTTGTTTGCGGAAGTATTCAATCTTGAGGATTTCACTTTTGCGACGTCTGACATTATTACGGATCCATCAGAAGACACATAGATACAACCTCCGCCATCCCCGAATTCGATGGTATCATTGATTCGGTTCATAAGCTCTGTGGAAATGGAGATTGAATCTTTACGAACGCTAAGGAATTTTTCTTTTGATAAGTTCAGGCTATCGTTAGAAACATCACAGACTGTGGTCGGTCTGGAACTTCGACAGGCACCCAACAGGACAGTTGAGAGCAAACAGAAAATAATCTTGCTAATTTTCATGATTTTGATATGATTTCGTTAGGATAAAATTATGCACTAAGCATTGGTCTCAGGGGGAATGCGCGACGAGCAACCGCGTACAAGGCATTTCTTCGCTTCCGCCTCTGTGAGGCGCAGCTCTACCTCATGACGCTGATGGATCTCCCCTATGCGCATAGTCTGTTCCTGACGGAGTTCGGCGTAGATGGCGTCTATCTTTGCATCGCGCTCTGCAAGTCGTTTCTCAAGCCAGTCTATCTGGAGGCGTCGGTTTTGGTTTTCCACTGCGGTGACATCTGCGTCCTCCTTTCGGGCGAGGGTCTTGCGCGAATGCCACCATCTTACAATCTCAACAATTCCCTGCATACCGCCGACTGCGCCCATGAGGGTCATGATTTCCGTAATATCCATGTTCATACTTTGTTTTTCTGCAAAGTTACACGCTAAAGCTCTGCCTCGCCCCTTATCCATAGAATTAGAGGTTCTTTCCTAATTTAGTTGAATCTCTTTGGAGGAGGAGCTTGTGTGTCTCACGCAGAGGGGCAGAGGGCTCGCCAAGCAATTCATTCTAATCACGGATTCTGCACTCGGAAGCAAAGTGCGCCGAGGCTCGCTCGCTGCGCTTCGCATTGCATGAGTGGGGCAGACATTGGTAAA
>JAIDTS010000036.1 GCA_029060585.1 Muribaculaceae bacterium | reverse complement strand
CGCATCGGCCAGGGATCGCTCGGAGGAAAGGGTCGCGGCCTGGCGTTTATCGACCAGATAATCAAGCGCAACCCGGCCTTCGACGACCTCAACGGCATCTCCATAAGCATCCCGCGGACTCTCGTGCTCTGCACCGATATCTTCGACGAGTTTATGGAGAGCAACTCGCTCTATCCCATCGCCCTGAGCGACGCGCCCGACGAGGAGATACTGAAGGCCTTCCTCGCCGCAAAGCTCCCCAAGAGCCTCAAGGAGGATTTCGAATACCTCTTTGACGTGGTCGACGGCCCCCTCGCCGTCCGTAGCTCGTCGCTGCTCGAGGATTCGCACTATCAGCCTTTCGCAGGAATCTACTCAACCTATATGATTCCCCACCTCGACGACCGCGAGAAGATGCTACGCCAGCTCTGCGACGCCGTCAAGGGAGTCTACGCCTCCGTATTCTTCGCCGACTCAAAGCTCTACATGAACGCCACGAGCAATGTCATAGACCAGGAGAAGATGGCGATCATCCTGCAGGAGGTGGTAGGCCAGGACCACGGAGGATTCTTCTATCCCTCGTTCTCAGGAGTAGGCCGCTCGCTCAACTATTATCCTATCGGCGACGAACAGGCCGAAGACGGAGTGGTGGAAGTGGCCGCCGGCCTCGGAAAGTATATCGTCGACGGCGGCCTCGCACTGCGATTCTCACCCAAACATCCGGGAAAGGTGCTCCAGACATCCACCGTGCAGCTCGCCCTGCGCGACACCCAGAAGGTCGTCTACGGCCTGCAGCAGACGGAAGCGACCGACTTCAAGACCGACGATGCCTTCAACCTCAAGAAAATCACTGTAGCCGATGCCTTCAAGACAGGGGCGCTGAAATATCTTGTATCGACGTTCGACATCAACGACTATATGATCCGCGACTCTGAATTCGGAGCCGGACGGAAGCTTGTGACTTTCGCCAACGTGCTGAAGCAGGGAGTCTATCCCCTCGCCGAGGCTTCGGAGCTGATGCTCGCTACCGGCCAGTATGAGATGGGACGACCCGTCGAGATCGAGTTCGCCGGAATAATAGCCCCTGATGCCGCGAAGAGCGGCCGAAAGGGCAAGCTCTACTGGCTACAGATGCGCCCGATTGTAGACCGAAAGGAGATGCTCGATGATTCACTGCTCGAAGTGCCCGACGACCAACTGATCGTAAAGAGCGATTCAGCCCTCGGCCACGGACTCATGGACGGCGTCAAGACTGTCGTCTACGTCCGCACCGAAGGCTTCGACCCGGCCGGAAACGTGCAGCTCGCCCA
>JAIDTS010000359.1 GCA_029060585.1 Muribaculaceae bacterium | reverse complement strand
GTCTTGGCTGGAAGCGAATTCACTGAAAGTCTGAGCAATCATTTCCTTAGCTCTATCGAGACCGCGAAGAGAATAGTTCTCATATCCTTCCGCCAAGCTGTTGATGGCGGAGTCTCCGGAAATAAAAAGGCGGAATATTTCAGGCCAGATCATAGTCTCAGCCTTAGAATCTTTCAGAAAATTCTTGTAGATAGCTGAATTCTTGATTCGTTCGCATAACTAGGCAACGCATCCATCGAGTGGGAACCTTACTCCAGCATATTTGTTCGCGACCGACTTCATAATGTTGTCGGTTAAGAGCCGCTGGATAAAGCGAGTCTCATACAATGGGGAACATTTAGTCCGCATGTTGATCGACTCCGCAATTTCTATCATCAGATAAAGGTAGTCGAGATAGAGTGTGTAGGCAAAACGTTTTTCTTTAGTTGGCGCAGACGGAGAAGACTGCACTGTAAAATTGTTTTGCACAAGAAAATACGAATAAAGCAGCTGAACCACTTTAATTCTAATGAGAACTCTATTAATCATAAACGATTGATTTATAATATCAAGTCTGCCGACACTCGAGCCGGCACCTATATCAAGTAAGATGCAAAGTTAATATATTCCTACGATTTTTCCAAGTAAACCGGGGAAAATTTAGGTTTTTCTTTATTTATTCATCTTTTCTTTGCCTTACTGCCTCATATACCATCACGCCGGCGGCTACAGAGACATTGAGCGATCCAATTTCCCCGAGAATCGGAATAGCAGCCAGATCATCCGCTAAACGAAGTACGTCGTCAGAAATGCCAGTCTCTTCCGCCCCCATCACGATGGCGGTAGGAACTGTGAAATCAACCTTTGTATAATCTCTCGCACCTTTTTCAGTTGCGGCAACAATCTTATATCCGTTATCCTTTAGTAGACGCACCGCGTCGATAGTATTTCTCTCTCTGCAAACCGGTATATGGAACAAGGCTCCAGCCGACGTCTTTATCGCATCGGCAGTAATGGAAACCGAATTATGTGAAGGGATAACTACAGCATCAACACCCGCACAGCAAGCCGTACGGGCGATCGCTCCAAAATTACGAATATCCGTCACGCCGTCGAGCACCACCATCAATGGATTCTTTCCCTCCTCATAAAGCAAAGGTATGATATTCTCAAGTCTATGGTAAGGCACAGCCGCAAGAATAGCAATAGCTCCCTGATGGTTTTTCATTGTTATACGGTTGAGCTTTTCCTGTGGCACCCTCCTTACAAGAATTCCATAAGCCTTTGCCTTACCGAGCAGTTCTCTCGAAAGGTCGCCATTAATATCGGTTTTCACGAGTATCTTATCGATGTCTTTCCCTGCCTCTATAGCTTCGATGATGGCCCTGAGGCCGAAAATATAATCGCTTTTTTCCATACTGTAAATTCACATCATTTATAATGAATCTTAGACTATCCTTCGAGAAGCGCACGGGCATTTGTCAATGCTGCCTCATTAATCTGTTTTCCAGAAAGCATCCTCGCGATCTCCCTTATCCTTTCCTCCCGCGAAAGCATTTTAACGTGGCTAACCGTCCTCTCTCCTTCGTCATGTTTAAACACAAGAAGGTGTGAGTTTCCTTTTACTGCCACCTGTGGAAGATGGGTAATAGCGAAGACCTGCATACCTGCTGCAATATCCACCATCATAGAACCCATACGGTCTGCGATGTCGCCTGACACGCCAGTATCGATCTCATCGAAGATAACAGTCGGGAGTTTCAGCTTGTTGGCTGTAATTGCCTTTATACAAAGTGTCAGTCTCGACATCTCTCCTCCGGAAGCAGTCTGAGCAAGCGGCATAA